>JBPYFC010000233.1:0-7611 GCA_051984705.1 Chthoniobacterales bacterium
AAAGCGATCTACAGCCACGGTAACAATCGGCTGGAGTTCGTTTGGACAATTATCCCGACGCTTATCTTTCTCGGCCTTTGGGGTTACAGCAATCACCTCTGGTGGAATGTGATTCACACAGACCCGCCACAGGATACGATGGAAATCGGGACGCTCGCTTACCAGTTCGGATGGAGCTTCCAGTACCCCGGCCCGAGCGGAAAACTCGGGCGCTCCGACCCGAAGTTGATCTCCAATGAAAACATCTTTGGGAATGACCCCAACGATCCATTAACCAAGCAGAACTTTCAATCTGGTGTGCTTGAGCTGCCCGTGAATAAGCCGGTCAGGATTCGCTTGAATTCACGAGACGTGATCCATGCCTTCTACATTCCGGAGTTCCGCGTTTATCAGGACATTATTCCGGGTCGTACGATCGATTGGGTCTGGTTTATTCCGACCAAAGTCGGCTCTTATCAGCTTGCTTGTAATCAGCTTTGCGGCTCCGGGCACTACAATATGAAGGCGCAGGTTCAAGTTGTGTCCCAAGCAGATTTCGACAAATGGTATAAAGAGAAGGTAGCGCCGCCGCCTGCTAATAACCCGCCTCCGCCGGCGCGGACCAAATAGTTGTAGGAATACCGCCATGGCACAGACAATCGCTCACGTTGCTCCCGATGAAGCGCATGAACACCACGCGCACCATCCGGAGTTAAGCTTTTTCAGCAAGTACATCTGGTCCGAGGATCATAAGACCATCGGGATGCAGTACTTGTTTGCCACTCTGTTCTTTCTTTTAATTGGCGGTCTGTTGGCGATGGGGGTCCGGTTCCAGCTGGCGTTCCCGAACGTTCCCGTGCCGATAATTGGTCATCTGTTGCCGAGCTGGCTGGTGACCCCGCAGGGCGCGATTCAACCGGCGGGATACAACGGGCTGTTCACCATGCATGCGACAGTCATGGTGTTCCTTGTCATCATGCCGCTTCTGATCGGTGTTTTTGGCAACGTCCTGATTCCGTTGAAGATTGGTGCCCCGGACATGGCGTTCCCCTGGTTCAATGCGCTTTCTTTCTGGCTCTTCTTGCTGTCCGGCATCGTTCTTCTTTCGAGCTTTTTCGTGCCGAGCGGGTTCCCGGCTTCAGGCTGGACCTCGTATGCCCCGCTCTCCTCTCACGCGAACTACAACGGCACACAATGGGGGCAGAGCCTCTGGTGTGTCGGCTTGTTCATCAACGGACTCGCATCGATGGCCGGCGCGATGAATTACATCACGACAATCATCAACATGCGCGCTCCCGGTATGACGATGTTCCGGTTGCCGTTGCCGGTCTGGGCGCTGTTTATCACGGCGTTTCTGTTACTGTTGGCGGTTCCAGTTCTTTCGGCGGCCGCGGCGATGCTTTTCTTCGATCTGAACTTTGGTACAACTTTCTTCGCATCGAGCAATTACGGACAACCGTTGCTGTGGCAACACCTGTTCTGGTTTTTCGGTCACCCGGAAGTTTATATCATGATTCTGCCGGCGATGGGTCTGGTGTCGGAGATCATTGCGGTAAACTCGCGTAAGCCGGTGTTCGGATACAAAGCGATGGTGTGGGCGATGGGAGCGATCGCTTTCCTCGGCTTCATTGTCTGGGGACATCACATGTTCGTCAGTGGAATGAATCTCTTACTTTCTTCGACGTTCTCCTTTTCGACCATGCTGATTGCCGTACCGTCTGCCATCAAAACCTTTAACTGGATGGGAACGGTCTGGGGCGGCTCAGTCCGTTTCACGACGGCGATGTGTTTCGCCTTGGCTTTCGTCTCGATGTTCGTGATTGGCGGCTTGAGCGGGATCTACATGGCTGCGACACCTGTGGACATCTTCATCCACCACACCTACTTCATCGTTGCCCACATCCATTACGTTTTGTTTGGCGGCAGCCTGTTCGCAGTGTTCGGCGGGATCTATTTCTGGTATCCGAAAATGTTCGGCCGCATGATGAACGAGTTTTGGGGCAAAGTTCACTTCGCGTTAGCCTTCATTTTCTTCAACTGCACCTTCTTCCCGATGCACAACCTCGGGTTGAATGGAATGATGCGCCGAATCGCGGATCCGACCCAGTACGACCATTTGCGTAGTCAGCAGCCGATCAATATCTTTATCTCGATCAGCGCGTTCATGCTCGGTCTCTCGACTATCCCGTTTCTGATCAATTTCTTCTATAGTATGTTCAAAGGCCCCAAGGCACCAAAGAACCCGTGGGAATCCACGACATTAGAGTGGACACTGCCGTCACCCCCGCGACATGGGAATTTCGAGAAGACGCCAACGGTCTATCATGGTCCTTATGAATACAGCGTCCCGGGCGTAGACCAGGATTATTTACCACAAGATCAGCCTGCGCCTGAGACTGCGAGGATTGAGGCTCACTAATGTCCGCGATCGATCTGCCAAAGCGGCTTCTTCATTGGTATTCGGTTTTCGTTGCCGTCGCCGTCCTGATTTTGATCTGTAGCGGCGGGCTGGTTACCAGCCATGAAGCAGGAATGGCCGTTCCGGATTGGCCGAACAGTTTCGGGTACAACATGTTTCTGTTCCCGGTCTCAAAGTGGATTGGCGGCATTTTCTACGAGCACACGCATCGGTTGATCGCGAGCACCGTCGGATTACTCACGCTCGTTTTGTGTGCAGTCACACTGATGATTGAAGAACGACCGTGGGTAAAATGGATGTCCGGCATCGCCGTGCTAGCTGTAGTGATCCAAGGCGTTCTAGGCGGTTTGCGGGTAACCGAACACAATGCGGTGCTTGGTCTGTTTCACGCTTGCCTGGCCCAGAGCTTTTTTGCGCTTGTAGCTACCATAGCTTTAGTAACCTCGCGTTTCTGGAAGGCGATAGCATCGATCGAACCTGGTAATTCCATCATGCGCAAGAGCCGGATCTCAGCGATTGCGCTGACTGTTGCCATCTTCGTGCAACTGGCTTTGGGTGCCGCCATGCGTCACTCCCATGCTGGACTGTCGATCCCTGATTTCCCAACCGTGTATGGCGGCCTTTTTCCCCCAACAACATCTGACGCAATTGCAAAAATCAACGCCCTCCGATCACCCACGCAGCAGCCAATCACCGCGGGCTTGATTTGGCTTCAGTACATTCATCGGTTCTTGGCACTTTGTATTTCAATTGAAGTGATTCGAAGCGCAACACGGCTGTTACGACAACCGCATTTGCTCGGCCCAATTCGGTTTGCTGCGGTCGGGTGGATCGGTTTGGTGATCGTACAGGTTGCGTTAGGAGCCTGGACTGTTTGGAGCAACAAGGCGGCAGATGTCGCGACAGCGCATGTTCTTGTAGGTGCCCTCACTTTGGTGACGGGCGTATTGTTGAGCGTTTCGCTTTCCAGATTGTTGTGGAGAGCCACCACGCCGGTGGGAGAGATCGATCATATCGCGGTGAGCAGAGTATGAGCACGGTTTTGGCCAATAATCCTAATTCGCAAGTCCGCCGATTGGTCTCGGATATCGCCGCGCTCGTCAAGGCTCGCCTCTCTCTGCTCGTGCTCAGCACGACGCTGATCGGATTCCTGTTTGGGTGGCACGGAGAGATGAACGTCCCGTACCTTTTGCAGACATTGTTCGCCACCGCCCTTGCGGCCGCCGGGGCAGCCGCCCTGAATCAAGTGTTTGAGGTCGAATTTGACGCCCGCATGCGACGGGCTCGAAACCGGCCGTTGCCTACGCACCGAATGAGCGTGGAAGAGGGAATGATCATCGGTGTTGGTTGCTCGATCGCCGGCATCCTGTGGCTTGCGCTAGGAACTAATCTGCTGGCTGGCGTTCTCGCGGCGGTCACCATCGGTTCGTACGTCTTTGTTTACACACCGCTCAAAAGGGTAACTACCTTGAACACAATTGTCGGTGCTTTACCCGGTGCGCTGCCTCCGGTAATCGGATGGGTAGCCGCGCGCGGGCGAATCGATTTTGAAGCATGGCTTCTGTTCGCAATTCTATTTCTCTGGCAGATGCCTCACTTTCTCGCTCTCGCGTGGCTGTTCCGAGAAGATTACAGGCAGGCAGGTTTTGTCATGCTGGGTGGCACAGATCAAAGTGCCGCAATGATTGGCCGTCAGAGCCTGCTTTATACAATGGCTTTGATCTCCGTTAGCTTGATGCCGGTTGTGGTAGGGTTGACTACGGCCTGGTATTTTGTAATTGCGGCCACGACTGGTAGCTATTTTTGCTGGATGTCTTTTCAATTTGCGTTCCACGGATCTGAGAAAACTGCGCGACGCCTGTTCGTCGCTTCAATTGTGTATCTACCGATCACGTTGGCCGCTCTCGTATTGACTCGAGCGTAATGGATGAAGAACTACGAAGAAAGAATCGGCGCCTCTGGATCGCATTGGTCACTTTTGCGATTCTGCTGACCTTGCTCGTAATCCTCTGGAAACTATCGATCTATCAAAAGTTTTAACTATGGAAGCCACAGTAACCACCTTGGACGAGATTCAAAAACCAGGACCGAACATCGTGCGGTTCGGAATGCTGACGTTTCTTGCCTCTGAAGCGATGCTGTTCGCTGGACTAATCGGTGGTTACATGGTCCTTCGTGGCGGAGCCGGGCCAGGGTGGCAAATGCCGGAAATGCTGAAGGGCGGCGACACAATGGTCAAAACCATCATCGCCACGATCTTTCTGATCAGCAGCAGTTTTACGCTCCATTTCTCGGAGGCCGCATTGATCAAACGAGGTAAAGGCGGCAAACTTCTTTTGTTAGCCACGATCGTTCTCGGTTCATTGTTCCTTACCAATCAGGCGCTCGAGTGGACCCATCTCCACAATGAAGGATTCTGGTTTAATACTGCTGGCATCATGGGCTCCTGTTTCTTCGTGCTCACGGGGTTCCACGGTTGCCACGTGCTGATCGGCGTTTTCCTTCTGATTGCCTCGTTGATTCGAGCACTGATGGGTCACGTAACACCTCAGAAACATGGATTCCTCGAGTGCACAGGTCTGTACTGGCACTTCGTCGATATCGTCTGGGTCTTCCTGTTCACGATTCTCTACATCGTGTAACGCTGTAGGCGGCAGGCCGTGCACAGCAACATCAACGTTGAGCTTCCTGCTCGACGTTGACCGCATTGCATACCCATTTTCTCTCGAATAACATCCTCCGCCGAGTCGTCTGGACCTAAAAGACGCAATCCCATCCCGGTGTAACCCTCCAGACGCGAACACGATCTGCCCCGAGTGTTGCCCTTGCTGCCCAAGGACGGTATGCAGCATCACAAATTAGAGAGCATCCAAATTCTTCGCGGTATCGCAGCAATTTTCGTCGTGATCTCGCACCTCTGCACACAGATGCGCGACAATCATCCGGCGCCCTGTCTTCTCGCCTGCTGCGCCAATCTGGGTGGCATAGGCGTCGACATATTTTTTGTGATCAGCGGGTTTATTATGGTCGTCACCGCCACTGGACGCCCTGACGGCCTTGGAGCGTCTCTCAATTTTCTTCGCAAACGTGTCCTGCGCATTTATCCAGTCTATTGGGTCTGGACGACCGTCTTGCTGCTCCTTTGGGGATTCAAACTGGCGGATCAGGCACCGGGCCTGACGCCGTCTTATGTCATTCCATCCTATTTCCTGTGGCCGGCGTTAAATGATGCTGGCAAATGGATGCCAATGATTAATCAGGGATGGAGTCTATCTTTCGAACTCTATTTCTATTTCTTTTTTGCCGCCGCCATCGCTTTGAAAACGCGACGCTTAACTATGCTGTTCCTTCTAGCCGCGTTTCTCGCTCTGTTCGCTTTGTCAAAAATCGTCAACCTGCCGCCGTCGCTCGATTACCTGGCTTCGTCGCCGCTTATATTCGAGTTCCTGCTAGGTGTCGCCGCCGGAGCGATCTATGTGCGCATAAGAGGAGGCGATCACGTCTCGGCGGCCGTTGCCATGATGTCTTTCGCTACTCTGGGATTCTTGTTTGCGCTGTTTACCACCACCTCATTACCACACCTATTGACCCACGGCTTGCCAGCTCTGCTTCTGGTCTTGGGGGTCTCTTTGCTTCCTACACGCAATACGCGTTGCTTGGCGGTTCCAATACTGCTCGGGGACGCTTCCTATTCCATTTACCTGACTCACAGTTTCCTCATGGGCGTGTCGGGCAATCTCCTGAGAAAAGGCATCGGCACGCAGATCCAGCCGGACCTACTCATCGTTATCCTGACAATTCTCTTCGTCGCTATTTGTGTGCAGGCCTATCGGTTCGTCGAAGCTCCGCTGATTGCCTTTACGTCCGAGAAGCGGAAGGTCAGAATCGATCGTGCGATCGTGCCTGCCAACTAAGACTCTCGTATTGGTCTTATACGTCCCATATTTCTTATCTTCGCACCAAACAGCCGCGCCGAATTCAAAATGAACATCAGCTCCGATCCAACGTGTATGAGCGCTGCCATGATCGGAGCCAGCAAACCGAAAAACGCTAACACAATACCAACAGTGTCGACCAGGATCGTTCCCCAGAAATTAAACATGATCACCCGGTAGCAGCGCTTGGCGATATCGAACACCTCGGGAAGACGGGACAGATCACTGGTCATCAGAGTGACATCGGCGGTTTCCAACGCAACATCCGTCCCTCCTCCCATCGCGATGCCTACGGTTGCCTCTGCCAGGGCCGGAGCATCATTGATTCCATCGCCGACCATTGCCACTTTCCGGCTAGCTTTTAGGAGTGCGCGAACTTTCTCCAGTTTGTCCTCCGGAAGAAGCTCACCAAAAACCCCATCCACCTTGAGTTGAGCGCCAATCAACGACGCTGTCTCTTTGCTGTCCCCGGTCAAAAGCAGAGTTCGGTAGCCGCGTCGTTTAAGTTCAGCAACGGCTTGAAGTGATTCCTGCCGGAGTTGATCGGCGATTGCAAGTGCGCCCAGATATTTCCGGTCTCTTGCCACATGAACAAGGGTTTCTCCTGGAGCTGAATGCTTTTCGAGGCCATCCAGACCGTCGACTCCATTTTCCTCCAGCAGGGACCGGCTTCCGACTACAATTTCGCTCGTGCCATCGAGACATGTCAGCCCTTTGCCTGGGGAGTAGTGAAGATCAATGTATCCACGCAAAGCCAGGTTTGCTGCCTTAGCTTTTCGAACAATCGCTTCACCTAATGGATGTTCCGAATGCTGTTCAGCAATTGCGGCCGTTTCGAGCAGATCCTGTTGCGTAGCTCCGTTAGTCGTTCGGATGGCGGTGACTTCGGGAACGCCCATCGTCAGTGTCCCAGTCTTGTCCAGAACGATGGTGTCGATCTCTGCCAGTTTTTCCAGAAAGAGGCCTCCTTTAACAATAATGCCCCGTCGGGCCGCGCTTCCGATTCCAGCTAGAATGGCTAGAGGCGTGCCGGCAGCGACTCCACAAGCGCCCGCGACGATGATCACAGCGATGGTCGATGTCACGTTGCGCGTAACTACAAATGTCAGGACCGCTGCTCCAAAGGCGAAGTAGACCAGGCCCGCTGCGAGACGATCTGCAATCCCTTGCACCGGTGCTTTCGATTTATCCGCCTGCTCGACAATCTCGATGATCCGGCCAAACGTCGTGTCGCGTCCAATCCGTTCAACGCTAACCTCCAGGACACCGCTTTTGTTG
>JBPYFC010000234.1:0-3713 GCA_051984705.1 Chthoniobacterales bacterium
ACGCCCCTCCACAATGCGTACCGATGCCGCCCTACAATCCAAGCTCCTTCCGATACGCTTCGTGCAGATCCGAACCGAAGCAGGCGAAAGTCACTTTCGCGATCGATTCGTTGGCCGATAGAAACTCCAGAGTTTCCTTAACCGCAATCTTCACTGCGGCTTCGATCGGATACCCGTATATGCCGCAGCTGATCGCCGGAAACGCAATCGTCTTGATCTGATGCTTAACCGCGAGGGCAAGGCTGGAGCGGTAACAGCTTCTAAGCAGATCCGGTTCTCCATGAGCGCCTCCGCGCCAGATTGGGCCAACCGTATGAATGACATGCTTGGCCGGAAGCCGATATCCTCGCGTTATCTTCGCATGCCCGGTCTTACAGCCACCCAAGGTCCGACACTCAGCAAGCAGCTCAGGACCCGCCGCCCGATGGATCGCACCATCCACGCCGCCTCCTCCCAGCAACGATTCGTTCGCAGCGTTTACAATCGCATCAACTTGAAGCTTCGTGATGTCACCCTGAACAACCGAGATTCTGTCTTTGGCTGACATAAGCGACTGCCGTTAGCATAACACCTCATGCATTTCCCATCTCTCACTTTACCGCGCTACCCTATGCCGTACTGTTCCTGAACGAACGGAAGAAGTGCTGCTTTTTCCAGCGACGTCAAAGGGGCCAGAAATGTCACCTGTACCACACCTGGGTGCCGGCCAATTTCGATTGCTCCGGTTATGGTTGCGCGATTCATTACCTCGGGCACGGTGAGCGACAACAGCTCTGCTGCGCGGCGAAGTCCAACCTGAGTTGCCTTATTAAGATCCGGTCCAGAACCGATAACCGAGATCGGGGCTGATTCCTCGATCTTGTCGATTCCCCATTTCTTAGCTAACCGTTGTGATCGCTCTTTTTCGAGCTGGTCAAATGGCCGGGCTAACGGTGGCAGATCTTCAACCAATGGGAACAGGACAGGTCCTTCCAGGGTTCGTCCCCTCAGTAACTCCACTTCCAAAGTCACCGTTCCGGAAACATCCATGGTATGACCGGCGATCTCCCCGTCGCCTTGAAGCGCATGCATATCACCAAAGTAAATGCCTGCCCCCGAGACTTTCACTGGAGCCAACAGAATTGCTCCGGGGCGCACCGCATCAACATCCATATGCCCGTCGGTCCTGAGCTCGAGTTGTTCAACAGTGATGGCGTATTCGTGCGGAGCGCCTATTAGGGCGGAGCCGAAGTCGCCCGCATTATGTGAATCCGGCATCCGGATAGCCGGTGTGGTTCCGAGCTGACCAAGGAATGGTCGCAATCTCGCCGCGAGCCCGACTAGATCGTGGGGCGCATAGGTTAGTATTGAATGTTGAGCCGAACTCTCCGGTAAGGCTGCGAACTGGTTAGCGGAACGCGCGATTCGTTCGGCAGCTTCTTGGGAGACCGTCACTCCGACTTGCCGGGTTTCATCAAACACCACCGTGTAACCGTTAACGATCTGGAACGGCGTGACTGGATTGTTGCACTGCACACATCGTACCGCCTGCTGGCCAATCCCTTCTACGTAGGTATCTGGATAGAGTATCCCACAAGTCGGACACCGAGGCGCAGCGTATGGATCCCCTAGGTAATGGCCTTCTACCCAGCGGTCGTGTCCTGAAGCGGTGGCAAACGAAGTGACATTAATATCTCGGATTCGGAGCACCACCGCATCACCCGGCATTGCTCCATCCACAAACACAGGTCGGGTTACTTCGTGGCCGCCTCGAATTCTGGGGGTGATCATCGGTCCCCAACATCCCGGCGCGGTATTCCCTACAATCGTGCCACCAGATGCTACCGGGCCTAGCATTGGTTTAGCCGGATCCAAAATACCGTCGGTCAATTCAGAAACCATGACCGTCCGTCTCGCTTCCTTCTTTGTTTCAGTCATCCTCTTGCTCCTTTCATATCGTGGGGGGTGGAAATCAGTTGATCGTCGCCCGCAAGGTCGCGATCAATTAACCCTCACGCAAAGACGCCGAGATGCAATGGAAAGAGATTGGTGGCGACAGATGGCTGCCCTTCAAACCCCGATACGCCCACGCGCCATCACGCCGACACGCAATGGAAATCCACCTACCCCTTCGCTCCGTTCCCGATCCTGCCTTTTATTTTCTTATTGTCGATCCGCCGTTGAGGGAACTCCCGCTTATCCTTGTGAAAATAGCAGATCTCAATCAACGTCGGCCAGAGTTCGAGCGAGGCCTGAATCTGACTGATCACATCATCGACAATGCGCGAGACGTTCTGCTGGAAGAAGTCCGGCTCGAAACCGTAAAAAGACCTTTTCAGGTTTTCCGCAAACAACTGCAGTGTCATCTGCCGATCCTGGCTTTTAGTTGATGAGGCCGCCTTAAGAACCTGATGATAGACCGTGGTGATTTTGTTCAGAATTTCCTCGCTGTCCTGGAGACTTACTTCGCCCTGGTAGCCAAACCGGATAGAAAGATCATCGGTCGACTGCAGGCTCGCTTTGATCTTCTTCTTCAGCAGCGTACAGATCTCTTCATTGAAAACATCCATCGCCAGCGGATTGCGCATGTAGTTGTTCTTGATGTGCGTCTGTACGGCGTCAGTGTGCGCCGATGCGACCCCATCTTGCTGGATCCAAAGCCGATAGATATAATCCTCGAATCTCAAACGGGTCGGAAAGAAAGGTGGCAGCCCAAGCCGGTTATCATATCCGGCAACACCACAATCGATCCGCCAGTTCTTTTTGGTAACCGCAGGGCGAAAGTTATCCAATACGTAGACGTCATTGAGCTCCTGCATCTCCGAATGGCTTTGTTCCTCGTCATTGAGGTACATGTGAACGTAGTCCAAAGCATCGATATCGTTCGTTCCGGTGCGAAAGCTTTGCGCAATCTTGATAACTGCGTTCCTTGAGATGGGTCCCTCTTGCACCAATAGCGAGTTCTGTGTGGCGAACTCGGTCGAAACATTGGTCTCCAAGTCCATCGATGTGTCCCTGATTAACTCACCGGATTCGTAATTGGCCGGGACCTCACGTACGCGTTTGCCGAGAACATCTTTGAACGCAGCGAGAAGATCATACGACTTCCGCAAATAACCATTCGTCCCATTCTTATGCAGCCTGCCGCGCGCGATTTCATCATGCCCGAGCGACTCGGGGCTCTCCTCAATCAACGCGTAAGGACGCATGTCGTCATCCGAACTAACCATGAACGCTCCGAGCGTATACATCAGCGTAAAGTTGCGATTTCCTCCGTAGCTCGGTCTAAACAGGTTCCGCACAAGTGCGGCCAGCTTGCGATCTCTCAGTTTCTTATTCAGGAACGAAAGAAATTGTTCCTTCTCATGCGGACCAACGTAGAACAGATCATTTACTGTCTTGGTCTGCTCCAGTCGGTGAAAATATTTCTCGTGATTCGCTAAACTCGAATCATCGAACACCATCATTTTGACCGAGTGGCCGTTACTCCAAAAGTGTTCGTCGAACGCTTCTACGCTTTCGGCAACGTCACGTAGACGATAAGTTGGAACGACAAAGATTGTTTCTGCGGGTTTCAATTCAATACTGCTTCGATCGCGCGCCGTTTCGGCTCGGCAGTTCTATTGTCGGTAGGGTCGCGATTTATCGCGACCTCGTGCGCGGGCCACGTCAACCAGGCTGAGCTAAAGCTCAGCCCTACCGATGACAGACCTAGGCGACAACGTGCACGTGCA
>JBPYFC010000235.1:0-4502 GCA_051984705.1 Chthoniobacterales bacterium
CCCGCTAGAAGCTACGAGGTACCGTCCGGATTCGAACCAGAGCTTCGCGTCAGCGGTTAACCTTCGCTGCGCATTTAGACGCTGCAGCTTTTCTCGCAAAGCGGAAATATCTACAGGGTGATCCGAGGTTCCGAATGGCCACGGAAACCCGCCGCCGAGATCGAGAAGGCGCAATGGCACACCGGCCTTAGCAATTTCTTCGGCCAGATGAATCGCGTGCTCGAACGTGCTTGCCAGCTTATCGGCGCTCTGGATTTGCCCCCCGGAATAGATATGGATCCCAGCCAACTCGGCGCCCCGTAATGCGCCGAGCCTGGCTGTACCGCCGTTGAGTAATTCCGTGGGATCCGCGCCGAAATGGCTTTGCATCGCGCCGACACCGACGCTTCCGGTCGGTGCGCCTGATACTTGAAGTCGCAGCAGCGCGTTCGCAGGCCGCTTAATCGCTGAAGCAACGCCGGCCAGGCGCTCCAAGTCATACCAAGAGTCACATGAGAAATGAGTCACGCCTGCAAGCAACATTTCGCGGACCAGTCCAGCAGTCTTTCCCGGGCCGGAGCAAAGGATTTGATCAGGTGTAAAGCCCGCTTCGAAAACGACGTTTAATTCCAGAGGCGATGCGATCTCCACTCGACAACCGGCCGACTTCAAGGCAGCGCACACCTCCGGAATTGGGTTCGCCTTTACCGAGTAGAGCACCTGTGAGGACTTCGGAAGAAGGTCGAAAAGCGACTTAGCTTGATGCTCGGCTTCGTCCAGATCGTAGACGTACAGGGGTGAACCGTATCGCTCGAGAAGTTCTCGACCAAAACTGTGCGCAATCATGATGCGCTTCCCGTTGATGTTAAGGCGGCGAGTTTTTCCATAGATAATCGGCTGGCGAGGACACGATCCACTTTCCCTCCACTGGCAGTCGCTGGGAGTGCCTCCATGTGGATGAACCAGCGGGGTACCATGTAATGAGGCATCCCGGTGCGAAAGTGATTGGTGAGCGCATCGGATGCGACCGGAGTTCGGTCGATTGTAGTATAGATGACCGAAATGTCTTGCCCGATTTCAGGATTGGCGATGCCAAATGCAACGGCGTCTAATATGCCGTCGAATCGACGCGCATGATCTTCAATTTCCGTGGGACTGACACGGAAGCCGTGCGTCTTTATCATTGAGTCCATGCGCGCAAGGAAGTACAGGTATCCTTCCTCGTCTCGGCGCACGAGATCGCCGGAAAAAACGATTGTTTCGCCAGGGAAACGATCAATCTGCCGAAATCGTTCCGCTGTCGCTTCGGGCGCGTTCCAATATCCCTTGGCCACGCAACCACCGCGGTGGACGAGCTGGCCAGGGACGCCCGGCGCACAATCTCGTCCTTGGTCGTCCAAGACGTAGAGGTCAACTTCGGGGATCGCTTTGCCGATCGAAGTCGGTCGGGCCGACAGTTGATCGGGCGGTAGCCACGATGAGCGAAAAGCCTCGGTCAATCCGTACATGAGCACGATATCAGTACCAGGAAACGTTCCCTGGAGTTGACGAAGCATCCTTGCAGTGACGGATCCGCCCGTTGTGCTCACGTAGCGCAAATCAGAGAAATCCAGATCAGCATCAGGACCCGGCAGCTGCGGATCAAACATACGTGTGATGATGACAGGCATCAGTGGCAGGGCCGTAATCCGCTGCATGGCGAGCAGACGAAAGAGATCGCGAGGAAAAATCAAATCGTGCAAGTAAAGCGACGCTCCCGTATAAAGAATCTGCCAGAGTTGGTTCAGGCCGTGATCGAAATTCAGCGAGAGCACACCTGCAATCCTGTCGGTCGCCGTCGTTCCGAGATAGTTCGCCACGATTCGGGCGCCATCGGCCAGGTTCCGGTGCGATATCATGATACCCTTGGGTCTGCCGGTGGATCCTGACGAGTAGATGATCGCAGCAGTATCTTCCGGGTTAGCTCGGAAGAAGACGGGAGCGTTTTGACATTTCTGCCTACGCTCCTTGAGCGAGGTAGTCTCTTCTTCCGCCGGACCATGCCCAACCACAAGGCGCCCATGCGCTGCGTCACGGAGTTCGGTAATGCGGATAGAGTCCGTGATCAGGAGTTTCATATCGCAGTCGTCCACCACGTGTGCGATTTGCTCGGCGTGAAGCACGGGATGAATAGGAACAAAGATCGCGTTGGCCCAAAGCACGGCCAGAATCGCAATGACCTGATCGAGATTTTTCTGCATGCAGATGCCGACGCGGTCTCCCGGTTCGATCCCCAATTCCGCAAGAGCTTGCGCCGCCGCTGCGGCCTCAGCTTGAAGTCGCCGGAACGTTAGCGATTCGCTCCCGCTGAAAACGGCGGTCTTGTCGGGGACAGCCGACAGTGTCTGCTCGAATTGTGCTGGTATCGTTGTCAACTGTCTAGTCGTAGCTATTAGCATCGCCCGGTTCGTTATCAAGCGGGGCACTACCACAACAGACTCAAAGAAGCTCCATCCTCAAAGCCGATCAGACCGCTAGCAGAGGTTCTTTTCATTGGTCAAGAACAAAACTCAATTCCCAGCAGCGCGTATCGAAACTGCCGCCAGTTCTGCATTCGCTTAACGCCCGACGCAACTTCAATTAAATTAGGCACGGACAAAAACCACTTTGCCACCGCTTGAGTTTGTGCTACAATCCGCACTTGCTTTTCCTTACCGACGCTGTTCTCCCGCCGCCTAAAGGGCTCGACTGCCTCCACGCTTTGCTTGCTGTAGGCTTCGTATCTTTGCCAGTTTGCGGGTAACCGCGGCTGTATTTAAAAGCGATTTACTGAAAAAGAAATGACCACTATGACACTAAAAAATCCGTTATTTTACATCCTCGCGGTTCTGACACTCCCACTTATTGGAACCGTTGCCCCGGCGGCAACGATCACTGTGATGGAGATTGTCGATTTTCCTTCGCAGCCTGTAGTGACAAGCGGTACGGTGCTAAACAAGATTAGCGACCAGGCAGACACCGCCGGAACTGTGACCGACATCAACGGGATAGTGCAGGCTTTTATTTACAAGTTCCGCGCCAACCACTTCAGCGGGGCTTTCCATCCGCCGGGCGACACCGCAGGCTATACTCAAGGCCGAGGCATTAACGACAGACGCCATGTCGTAGGCGAATATAAGAGAGCAAGGGATGGCACGTATCACGGTTATAGGCTGGTACACTCGCAGGGACTTTTTCAAAACCTCGATGTCGCCGGCGCCATGAACACGATCCCATTGGGAACCAACAATGCCGGAGACTATTGTGGTGCTCTTACTCTCCTTGACAACACGCAGTCGGCCTTCGTCAGTTTGAACCAAGTAGTCACAATGTTCTCTGTGCCAGGGGCAACCACGACCTTTGCTTATCAGCTAAACACCGCCAACCAGATCATCGGTTACTACACCGACGCCAACCAGATTAACCACGGCTACACTCGCGACAGCGCTGGCAACCTGACATTTCCAATTGATTTCCCAGGGTCGACCGGAACGATGCTCCTTGGAAATAATGATTCGAATTGGGGGGTTGGCAGCTATACGGACACATTAGGTAAGACTCATGGGCTGTTCTTCATCACCCCCGACGATATCCAGACCTTTGATGTTGCGGGGGCGAGCTCCACTTCGATCAACGGGGTCAATGTGGGAGGACTCGTCTGTGGCTCTTTTGTTGACGGCACCACCGGAAAGACCCGCGGATTCTTGGGAAAGATCTTCCTCGACGGGACCAGCAAACGCTAACACCAACATACCGGTAACGCCGAGCAAGCCTGTCTACGCATCGCCTGAGATGTTGAAGAATGGGGCAGCACCGGCCTTGTAATCGAAATCGGCCGCCTGCCCTACTGAAAACTATCTGAAAGCTTGACTGTAGTTGGGTCACTGTTCGCTAACGAACCAAGGCATGCGCAGCCGGGGCTTGCGCTGCCGTTGCTACGTCCGAGACAGGCGACGTCGGTTTGCGGAGAATCCAGAAGGCCACAGCGGAGCATGCCTCGTGGCCCTCGCTGGCGTTGATTAAGGCGGGTTCTGCTCGTTCAACGATGAAGTGATTGCCGAAAATCTCCCCGACGCGTTCTCGAAGGTGTCGCTCCGAGCGGGCTGTGCCGTAGTTCGCAACTCGCGCATCCTGAATCGTCCCGGCAAGCAGGAGGAAATGCCCACCCTCAACGGTGGCCTTAGCGATGTTCCGAACAAAGACGGGGCGAAGGTTTGGGACGATGCGGTGGAAACAGCTGCGGTCGATCAGGCTGAACGCCGGTTCCAGTGGCAGATCTTCGCGCAAAGATCGATGACTTTAAAAGTGGGGCGTTAGGATGTCCGGTTGATAGGCGACGGCAGTTCTCAATGGCCACTGCACTATAGTCGAGCCCCAAAACCGCAAAAGCCCTGGCCAGCCAGCCATCGGCTAATCTCACCGTTTCCGCAGCCCACGTCGATGACTGGTCGATGCTTCGAGAACCAACCAGACTCGATCGCATCAACGAGTTCCTCTTGCGGCTG
>JBPYFC010000236.1:0-4045 GCA_051984705.1 Chthoniobacterales bacterium
TGTACCTGCCGCGGTTCGCTGTTCTGATTCGGGGCAGCCACTTCTCGATGCCATCGTCGGCCCGCACTTCTCAGCCCACGTGAACTCCCATGGCCGGATTAATTCCCTTCCTCGGCAGTAAGCCAGGTCGAACGAATGCCATATCCAGGAATTCGTTGCGCGGGTTTACATCGCGACTCCAGATGTTGGCTTGCTCTCGAAGGCGCGTTAGATTTCGTACGGCCATGCACCTGACTGCTGTGAATACCAATCGTAGCGTTTCCTCTGGCCGCCATTTCTTGGGGTGCGGAATTCCCAGTCTGCCGGCGTGGTGCACACTTGCCAATCGCGTGGCCGAGCACCAGACCCGCCGGAGGCCGCGATCGCGAATGCCTCTTTTATCGCCTGCCGCTGCTCGTCACCAATCGCCTGCGGTTCTGGAGAGACAAACAATGCGGTTCCGCTGCGTGCAATGAGATCCGCCCATTCCCTGTTCTTTTCCCACGGCGTAGCTGTTGTGATGGGAACACAATCGGCATCCATGATGAAGAAGGTTCCGTGTTGTGGCAGACGGTATGCCAGTGTGTTTACGCCCATTCGCCGGGTGCGCTCCCACTGCCTTCCGCTCGTGTCGTCGCCTGTTCTCTGGATGTCGAAGAGCCCGGCAGCCAGGTGACCGATGGTGTTGCAGCCAATCAGCAGGGCGTCTCCCGCAGCACACCGAATCTTGGTGTAGAGGTCGCGCACAATTTCGGCGCTGGTTTTGCTGCGGTCATAGAAGTTCCATCCTGGAACCGCCGGTTGAGCGCCCATTTGAAAACCCCAGCGTCCGAAGAGTTCGAAGGTTGTGTAGTCGTGCTTGATCAGCTCATAGCCCCACGACGTGGCGTCCTTTATTTTGTCGAGAACGTGAGCCAGGGCCTTAGGGATGGTCGGATCGTATGCCGGAATGGCATTGCCGTTTCGACCGAACCTTCGGCTAGTGAGGAGCAGCGTGTCGGGCGTGCTCGCGGGAGCCTGCAGTGGACGGATCCACAACCCGGGGCGTACGCCGCGATCACGGATGGCATGTGCAAGTTCGATCATATCCGGGAATGCACTTTTATTACTCCAGCCGTCGTCAATTACGGTGAAAGGACGAACTCCGGTAGCCGGCGCGACCGACGCCATCAAATCCGCATCGCGCACGATTTGCTCGGCCGAATTCCTGCCGTAGGCGTAATACCAATCGTTACTGCCGAGGATCACTGAGGACGGCAGTCGAGGTTTGTCACAGAGCTTCCTACAGAATTCCCGAGCAGAGTCCATCGGGTCTTCTCCGCTATCGCCTCTTCGCGCCACCACTGTAGCGGCCAACAGTTCGCGATCCCCGAGTACAACGCCGGAGCCGCCATTCGATAAATCGATCCACAGCGAAATTCCATCGGGATCAGTTTGCCAGAAACAAAAAGCGCCGGCTCCCGTCTTGACACCATAACCGTGCAACGCGTCGTTCCCGCTGCTCAAGAAATACCAGGGCATCACTCGCTCAGGAACAACGGCGCTCCAGCGCAGGTCACCGTAGCTGCGTTCCCACGCATCGCCCATAAACAGTAGATTTGCAGAGACATCCATTTCCCAGCGGAGCTGAATATGCGTAAGTGTGTTGATGCCCGCAGATATGTAAATGGGAAACTCGCTGCCTCGGGACCGAACTCGAACACTGACCTGAGATGTTTCCCAACGTGGTCCTGATCGCCGCAGAGTCAGGGGGCGATCCAGCCCCAGGAATGCGGTCGCAACATCCGGTGATCGGTCGATTTCAAGGAATCCAAGGCTGCTGCCGCGACCCTTTGGCTGGCTGCGACCTTGGCCCCTTGTGAATGGCACCAGCGCCGAACCAACGGCTCCGGTCAGAAGTCTTCGTCGGGTGAATAGATGCATCTGAGCATCGTACATTCCCTCATGGCACTTTTTGCAGGTCTCCTTTCGAGATTCGCCTACACCAGGCGGAACTCTTGGGAGTAGACGTAAGGCAGCTTCAAACGTGGATTTCCACTGGGCACCTCGAGGTCATGGACATCTTCGTTACGAACTGCGTTGGCCCGCCACTCTTCAAATGAAGAATACGGCTGGGGCACGCGGACGCGAGATCTACGCTTGATCCTGGGGCGCCCTGAGAACCTCTCGTGGGTGGAACGCCGCTATGAAGGTGCTTCTCCGGCGACCGCTTTTCTTGCAATTTTGCCTTAGCCACGCTGCTCTGTTTCGCGTAGTTAAGGGCTAAGGCCTGCAACAGCGCAAACATTCAGCAACATCTCAGGCATGGTTCTTCGACTGCTTGTTGACTTTAAGTCCGATCAATAGGAGTGTTCAGAATGCAACCCAGGGCTCGGGTTTCAGTTATCGGGTTACTAACTTTTATCATCGCTTCCTTGCCGGCATACGGGCAGTTCACGTATGCGCCAATCAATGTTCCCGGCGCGGTGACAACGGAGGCGCGGGGAATCAACATTAACGGCGAGGTGGTCGGTTTTTATCAAACTACGACCTGCACCAACACCGACGTCCGCGTACCAACCTGCCCGACCAAAGGATTCAAGCTGGTGAACGGCACATATGTGAAGCTCATGGTGCCGAATGCGGTCAGCACCGCAATCATGGGAGTGAATGACTATGGCGATCTTACGGGCTTTTACAAGAAGTCCGATGGATCCGAGCACGGCTTCATCTGGTATCACAACAATACGGTGCGCACAATAGACTTTCAGGCCAACACCGTGCCATGGGGGATCAACAAAGCTGGCATCGTCGTCGGAGGCTTCTGGGGCACGGGGCAGAACGGAACGTTCCCGAGTGGCGGGTGGATATGGATCAATGGCAAATTCAGCAACATGAATCCGAACAATGGGGCAGGACCATGCTGCGAGTCCGTGACAGGGGTCAGCAATAACGGGATCCTCAGCGGGCTCGTCTTCCAGTCGGATTTCTTTATGGCATGGATGAAGGAAGCAACTGACCAAGATTTCTTTACCTATCCCAATGGCGAAACACAGTGCTGCGACACCAATGGAACCGCCATCAACAACAACATCGACATGATCGGCTTCACTGGTGCCCAAGGCTGGTTCACCAAACAAATCGAACTTAATGAAGTGGAATCCTCGGGCGAAGTGACTCCCCAGTTCATCAACGTGAGCTTCCCCGGACACACAACTTCGGGAACGCCCCTACCCACGTATCCCTTCGGGATGAACGACAAACGATGGATTGTCGGAGCTTATATCGACAGTGCAAATCACATGCACGGCTTTGTGGCGAAGCCGAATTTTTGAGTTGTTTGCTGGCACAAATCAAGGCCGCTCATGAAATGGCGTAGTGTAAACCCATGAGCGGCCCCATCTTGCTCGTGCATTTTGCGGCCTCCTGCTGGCCAAGAGAGGTCTTCTATCATCTGTTCGGAAAAACGCAGGAATTTGGCTTCGTATATACCGCCAAATCAGGAATGGCGAGCGGAGGGAAAGCCGCGACGCATCCCATTTCGACAGACTGCAAGCTGATGAAATCAGAAAAGGGCGTCTCCGGTCGAGGTCATCAGGAAGACAATGGGCTGCAGACTCTCGATTTCCTTACGACATTCTTCGCATGAGGAGATTGCGCTTCAACGGAAGCCATCTCGCGCCGAGAAAGAGCCTGCAATGCAAACCGGAAGACGAGATCCAGATGTTCTTGACCGTGTTTGCTGAGTTTTGAGTTCATCCTCTCGCCCTAGTTCCATTCCCAGCGCCTCTCGAAGTTTTCGAGTCCCGAGCGTATTCGCGTCTTTACCGTGCCAAGCGGCTGATTCAATTTGCGAAAAAAATTTCCGAATTCACATCCAAGATCTGATCATTGACGTTGTACATATTGGCTCGGGCTTCCGAGTGCGTACACTCCTGCGCACTCCCGATGCGACCATTTACGGACGAACTGGTCGCACCGGGTAAATTTTGCCTGTTTCTGAAGAGGGGTTGCTATGACTCACTACCATATTCGCTTCGGGCAGTCGAAGATCGATTGGCAAGCTTTCCCGACTAAAGATGCAGCC
>JBPYFC010000237.1:0-4649 GCA_051984705.1 Chthoniobacterales bacterium
ACATATTCTTGTTCGGCGGCGATGGTGACGGATTCTCGATTGGCGGAAACCATTTAGACCATGGTGCGCGGAAAAACATCCGAATGACTTATGTCATCATGGACAATTTCGTTTATGGATTAACGAAGAAACAGACTTCGCCGACCTCGCCGATTGGCTATCATTCGAAGACAGATCCAACTGGAGTGATCGATCGTCCGGTTAATCCGATCAAGAAATTGATCGCTGCTGGAGCCACATTCGTAGCGCGCACACACGCGGCGCAGATCAACCATATGATCCAGATCATGGAACGGGCGATGGATCACAACGGATTCTCTGTGGTTGAGTGTCTGTCGGAATGTATCGAGTTTTATCCGGGTGCTTTCGACGCTGGGAACCCCCGCAAAGGGGGCGAGTTCAAAGTGATCGATGAAAAGAAGTGGGACGGTACGCCTGAGGATGAGGCGCGTCATGATGTGACGAATGAGATTGCTGCCTATCAGCTTGCCGATCTTCCGTTTCCCGGTCTGTTCGGCGTTTTCTACGAAACGGATCGTCCGACCAAGAATGCTCTGGAAAAGAAATGGGTCGAAACGACCAGGTCGAAGCTTGGAGAGCCTAGCGATCTAGAGCTTCTTCAGAGAACATTCGATCGGATGAAATGAAGAGTTACGAGTTCCGGGTTCCGAGTTCTGCTTTCCGAGCCGCCTCGGACGCTCTGTCCCGGAACCCGGAACTAGGAGCCCCGAACTCGGAACCCAACCGGTGAAAGCGCTAATTCTCGTTGACCTGCAGAACGATTTTGTCGAAGGCGGCGCGCTGCCAGTTCCGGACGGCAAAGCGGTGATTCCGATTGCAAATACGGTACAAACAGCGTTTGACCTGGTGGTCGGTACGCAGGATTGGCATCCGCCGGATCACGGCAGCTTCGCTGCGAATCATCCAGGCAAGAAGCCTGGCGATCAGATCATATTGGGTGGAATCGAACAGACGCTCTGGCCGGTACACTGTGTTCAGGGTACCAACGGGGCAGACTTTGTGCCTGGCCTGGATCGTTCGCTGTGGGCAGCGGTATTCCAGAAAGGCACGAACCCGCAAATCGACAGTTATAGCGCTTTATTTGACAACGGCCACAAACAGGCGACCGGCCTGGGAGATTTTCTGAAGAAGAAAGGCGTGACCGAGGTTGTCGTAATGGGCCTGGCAACTGACTATTGTGTGAAGTTCACCGTATTGGACGCGCTCAAGCTCGGCTTTCGCGCGGACGTTATTCTTCCTGGTTGCCGCGGCGTAAATCTCCAGAAAGGCGACGTGCAACGCGCCATCGACGAGATGCGAGATGCAGGGGCCCGGATTGCCGGTCATTCTTGACCGTGGGCTTGCGAGCGGTGTGTCCGTTGATCCTATAGGTCATATATGACCTAGATGACCCATATGACCTATAGGATGCTTATAGCGTCACCTTAACCCAACGCGGATCTTGCTTCTCTTCCGGCTGTTCCCCTGAACCAAAAAGCGCAAAAAGATACGCGTGATGAATTTCGTCCTGGATGATCAGCCGGTTACGAAGACGGGCCTCGCGCGTTGCACCAATCTTTTCGACGACGCTTTGATCGGCGAAGTTGCGTTCGGCAATTACAATTTCGATTCGGACAAGTCCCAATCGCGATAGTCCGAAATCCGCCAGGGCCCGAACTGCCGGTGATCCATCTTCGTTTTGTCGCGAGGTCCGAATCCAGAAAGAGAGTTCGCCGCGGCGGTCGCGAAGATGATGAAGGCCACAGCTGCCAACAAAATCACCGGTTGCAGCGTCAGTGATTGCAAAATCGAAAGCGCGTTTTTCGAATCGTGCTTGCTCGCGGCTCTCCAACCAATTGCGACAGTCATCGAACGTGTAACTCGTTCGATACCAGGCCGACCACTCCTCCAGTTCCGGTTTCGATTCTTCAATAGCTTCGAACAGCGACTCGGCGAAGCTGACATCGAAAGGAACCAGCCGAAGTCTTTCTCCAGCGATCAGAATCAGAGAACGATAATCGATGTTCATTAGTCGGTCAGCTTGCGCACCATTTTCATTTTATTGTGTCACAAAGAACACATTGCGGCGTGGCCGCAACCACAAGATATCGAACTGAAAACTGAAAACTGAAAACTGAAAACCAAAAACGGGAAACCAAAAACAGCCGCTCTGTAAGCGCGGCTACTCGTTCGCTACCAGCTCTGTATCTGGAGCGAACCCGCGGCGCAATGTGTTTTCGGTGACCACGCGTGGGAATGTAAAGTGGAGCAGATAATCGCGCCCGCCCGCTTTGGTGCCACCGCCAGACATTTTGAACCCGCCGAACGGGTGCCGCCCGACAATTGCTCCGGTAATCGAGCGATTGATATAAAGATTGCCAGCCATCAGCTCCTCGCGCACGCGAGCAATGTTCTGAGGACTCCTTGAATAGAGACCACCGGTGAGCGCGAATGGAGTTTCGTTCGCGATTTGAATCGCCTGGTCCAAATCGCGCGCTCTGAGAACCGATAACACAGGCCCAAAAATCTCTTCCTGCGCCAGCCGAGCATGTGGCTGGACGTCGGTAAAAATGGTAGGCGGCACAAAATATCCTTCCAATCCCTTTGGGATCTCGGCTTGGAAGGCAATGCTATGTTCGCGTTTTCCGAGTGCGATATAACTTTCGATTTTCTCCTTTGCCGACTGATCAATCACCGGACCGACATCGGTATTCGGATGATCCGGTAAACCTATCTTTAACGCGGCAGCTGCTTCCACCAACCGAGGCACTAATCGTTCGTGTACGTCTCGTACAGTGATCAACCGGGAAAGTGCAGAACATTTCTGGCCTTGGAATCCGAATGCGGAATGAATGATTCCAAGCACTGCTTCATCCAGATCGGCGTCCGTATCGACGATCAGCGCATTTTTGCCTCCCATTTCGCAGATGACTTTTTTCAAATTTCCTTGCCCTGGATGTGTAACGCCGGCCGTCTGCCAGATCTGTGTTCCGACCTCGCGCGAACCTGTAAATGCGATGAAGTCTACGTCCGGATGTACTACCAGAAGTGATCCTACTTCTTCCCCTGTTCCTGAAAGAAAGTTTGCCACACCGTCAGGAAGACCGGCCTCACGCAATATCTCCATAAAAAGAGCGCCGATGACAGAGGACTGTTCCGCGGGTTTAATTATCACGGTGTTGCCACTGACCAGAGCCGCAACTGTCATCCCGCAGAGAATCGCTAACGGGAAATTCCACGGCGCGATGATCGCACCCACTCCACGAGGTAGATAATGTTCGATACTGACTTCGCCTGGAACATCCTGTGTTAATCTACCCCGCCCAAGGCGACGCATTTCTTCAGCGTAGAATAGGCAGAAGTCGATAGCCTCGACAACGTCGGCGTCCGCTTCTGTCCATGTTTTGCCGACTTCAAAAACCTCCCACGCAGCCAACTCATATCGTTTGGCGCGCATCTTGTCCGCCACTCGTTCAAGGAATCGTGCTCGCTCGGCGACCGAGGTACGACTCCATTTCGCGAACGCACGCTTCGCTGTGCCAACTGCATCAACTACATCGGAGGTACTTCCAAGTGCGACGTTCCCGACCAGTTGTGACGGGAGTGCCGGGTTTATCGACCGCATCTGCTGCTCAGGCATTCGCTCTTTGCCATCGATGACCAGCGGATAATTTTTACCGAGTCTTCCTCGAATTGTGTCGAGAGCTTCGCTCATTTTTTCGCGAGCAGTCGTCAGAGTGAAATCGGCCGGGGGCTCATTGACAAAACGTGGCTCGACGAATGAGGGCTGCGCCTTCTGACCGTTCGTTGCTGCTGAAGCTCCAGCGGCAGTGATTGCCGGATCTTCCAACAGTTTCGTCAATGATGTGTTGGCTCGGAATTTCGCCTGAAGGAAGCCTTCATTGGAAGTGTTTTCCAACAGACGGCGAACTAAGTAAGCCATACCGGGCACAAGCTGCCCAACCGGACAGTACTCGCGAACACGTTGCCCCAATCTCACGAGCGATCTTCGGATCGGCGTCGCCATTCCATAAAGCAATTGGTACTCACAGTCGCCAGGCTTAAGCCCCAGCTTCTGTCCATACACCATCGCGTGAGCGACGCTCCTGACGTTGTGTGACCCGAAAGCGGAGTAGACGATGTCGTGATTGTCCAGCAACAACCGGCTCACTCTTTCATAGTTCGCATCCGTGTCCGGTTTGGCGACGTAGACTGGAACATCCCACGTGCGCTGCGCGGCGATGACTTTTTCGTAGTCCCAATATGCGCCTTTAACGAGGCGCACCGTAAATTTCCGCCCAATTTTCCGTGCCCAGGCGAGCATCCTTTCAGTGTCTTCGTGGGAGTCACGAAGGTAGGCCTGAATAACGATCCCGAGATGAGGATAGTCGGCGAGTTCTGAATCCACACAAAGTTTCTTGAAGAGCTCGAGCGTCAGGTCTTTGAGACCGTAATGCTCCATGTCGAGGTTGATGAAAGCGCCGAGCTGTTTTGCTCGCAACACGATCGGACGCAGACGCGTCATGATTGCATCAATGCTAGCGTCAGGATCGGTTATTTGAACTCGCGCGCAGAGCGCGGAGATCTTCACCGAAACATTCACTATTGGAGGTTCGGTCGCCGCGAGCGGTGCTTCCGCTTTCCAAGTC
>JBPYFC010000238.1:0-6238 GCA_051984705.1 Chthoniobacterales bacterium
TTTACCAGGCTTTCGAGCGGCACGCCGTACTGCAACGAGATCGATGTAAGCGTAGCTACGGTATCCATCAGCCCGCCAATTGTGCTGCCTTCCTTCGCCATCTGGATGAAGAGTTCACCGGGTTCCCCGTTTTCGTACAGTCCGACCGTGATGTATCCTTCGTGCCCGGCGATCTCGAACTTGTGCGTGATGGACACTCGAGTGCCAGGCATCCGTTTCCGAGAAGGTTGTCCAGCCTTTGTCCGCAACAACTCCAATTCTTCCTGTAACCCGGCGATTCGATCCGACTCGGTAGTCGCTTCCGTCGCACCCATGTCTTTGGTTTTCTTGGTGTTGAGCGGAGCCGATCGTTTCGAACCATCACGATAGATTGCGATAGCTTTGAGGCCCAACCGCCAACCCTCGATATAGGTGTTCATGATCTCCTCGACGCTGGCGGCTTCGGGAAGATTGACCGTCTTTGAAATCGCGCCGCTCAGGAACGGCTGACAGGCTGCCATCATGCGCAGGTGCCCCATATAATGGAGGCTGCGTTGTCCCTTAAACGGCTTGAATGCACAATCAAAGACCGGCAGATGCTCTGGATTCAATCCACTCTTGATCACCATGCCGGTTTCCGGAACTGCGACATCTTCGATTGTGTCGTGCTCATTGATATGAGCCAGGATATTCTGGATTGCATCGTCTGAATACCCCAGCTTCTCCAATGCCGGCTTGACGATTTGATTGACGATCTTCAGCATCCCGCCACCGGCAAGAAGCTTGTATTTCACCAGCGCTATGTCCGGCTCGATTCCCGTGGTATCGCAATCCATCAGGAACCCGATTGTTCCGGTAGGCGCGAGCACTGTCACTTGCGCGTTCCGGTAGCCTTCCTTTTTTCCTAGTGCGATCGCGTTGTCCCAGGACTCAATCGCTTCCTGTTTCAGGTAACCAAATTCGATCGACTCCTGGATCTGGTCACAGTGCCGCCGATGCAGCTGAATAACTTCCTGCATCGGTTGAACGTTATCCTTAGCCAACGGCTTTTCGAACCCGCTCGCTCGCGCATCTCGATAACCCGGAAACGCATCCATCTCTGTCGCAATCCGAGCGCTTTGCGCATATGCCTCACCTGTCATTAACGCTGTGATCGATCCCGCCAACGCCCGCGCTTCATCCGAATCGTACCCGTGGCCATAGCTCATCACTAAGGCGCCCAGGTTGGCATAGCCGAGACCCAATGTTCTGAAAATGTGGCTGTTCTCGGCGATTTCTTTGGTCGGATAACTTGCGTTATCCACGATGATCTCTTGGGCGGTGATAAATATTCGCACGGCCGCTTTGAACTTTTCGACGTCGAAAATCCCATCCGCCCGCCGGAACTTCATCAGATTCAACGATGCCAGGTTGCAGGCAGTGTTATCCAGAAACAGATATTCTGAGCAGGGATTAGTCGAGTTTTGACGGGCCGTTCCTTTGCAGGTGTGCCACTTGTGGATCGTCGAGTCGAACTGCATCCCGGGATCGCCGCAGATATGCGTCCCTTCAGCGATCTTTCGGAGTAGTGTCCGCGCGTCCTTCCTTTCGCAAGGTTTACCGCTTACCACCATCCGGGTATGCCATTCTTTACCCTCGATGGCGGCGTGCATGAATTCGTCACTGACTCGAACAGAAAGGTTTTCGTTCTGGTACATGATTGAACCATAGGCGTCCCCGTTGTAACTGCCGTCGTACCCTTGTTCGATTAAGGCCCAAGCCTTTTTTTCTTCCTTCGCCTTTGCTTCGATGAACTCCTCAATGTCCGGATGCCAGTCTTTGAGCGTATTCATTTTCGCCGCGCGCCGCGTTTTTCCGCCGCTCTTCACGACGTTTGCCACCTGGTCGTAGACTTTCAGGAATGAAAGCGGTCCGCTCGGGCGGCCGCCACCGCTCAATTTTTCGCGAGTGCTTCGGAGCGTTGAAAGATCCGAGCCTGTACCGCTTCCGTACTTGAACAGCATCGCCTCACTGGTCGCCAACCGCATGATGTCTTCCATCGTGTCGTCGACAGCTTGGATAAAACATGCCGACGCTTGCGGATGTTCATACTGGGTAGGCGCGCGTTCGGCCTGCCCGGTCGCTGGATTGTAAAAATAGTTTCCTTGTCCACATCCTTTGCCGATGCCGTATTCCTGGTAAAGACCAACGTTGAACCAGACCGGGCTATTAAAGGCTCCATGCTGATTCAGGCACAGCCAGGCGAGCTCGTTGTAAAAGCTGTCGGCAGACTCCAGGTCCGCAAAATAGCCGTCCTTGAATCCCCAATCGGCAATCGTTCTGGTCACGCGGCGGATCAACTGACGCACCGACCTTTCACGGCCGCCATGATACGGGTCGGTCCCGCGTGCGATGTCACCGTAGAAGTATTTCGAAACTGCGATCTTGGTCGATAGAGCACTCCAAGATTTCGGCACCTCGACGTTTTCTTGTCGGAAAATAGTCTTCCCGCTATCGTCCGTGATTTCCGCGGTCCGGCTCTCCCACTCCACTTCGTCAAATGGAGACACATCTTTCTGACTGAAATATCTTTGAAATTTCAATCCACCCTTTTTCTTTCGGGAACGAGATCGCCGCTGCACTCTCAAATCACTGGGCCGGACACCTGTCTTTAGTTTAATCATTTGGGGCCTCTTTCCGAAATCTGGCTCTGCTGGCCAATAACTTGTCAATAAGCTCGTTTCCTACTGCTAATATCCTGTGCTCAACCTGTGATTCCCTGAGGATAACCACACTATATAGCAGAAGCGTTTTCGAGTAAACACTAGATCTTGTGGAGACATCAAGAAAAAAAGCAGTCTCACCAAGAGAAAATTAGTGAGCACAGAGTTGTTAAGAAGATGGTGATCCTAAACGAGTTTTTGACAAGCGCAAAGGCCTTTGTAGTGCGCAAGAACGCGCCTCAGGCGCGCCTTCCGTGCGCGGGCGGCGGGGGTGGATTACCTAGGGTGGAGCGTAGCGGAGTCCTAAGATTTTCTTTAACCCAACGCGACGCGCTGAAAGCGCGCTTCAGACGGTGCGCGGCAACGCGCTAACGAAGCACCCCGGCCTTATCTGTAGGCCCAACAGCAGCATTCCGTGCGGGATCGAGAACCGCTATATTCCTCGCAACCAACGCGCGTTGTTCGCGAGCCATTTCTTTTGCAACTCGATTTACCGGCTTGTCGACAATCGCGACTTCCGTCCCGATCGCTGTCCATCCAAATAGCTCAACCACATCCCTGGACCGCATCCGGATGCACCCATAACTCGCCTTTTTGCCGAGCTGCTCTTCCTGAGGCGTGCCGTGAATATAGATACAGCGATTGTAAGCGTTTCTGTTTTGCCCTTCCATACCGCGCAGCCAAATGATCCGGCTCACGATCGGGTCGCGGCCCGGGGCATTTGGAGTAAGAACTTCTCCGGAGAGATGCCTGCGACGAAAGACGGCACCGACCGGGGCGGCCGCACCAATTTTATTAGCGACGAGCAAATGTCCCATCGGCGTTTGCCAGCTCCCGCGGCTATCTCCTTCACCGAAGCGAGAAGTCGAAATTCTGTAGGTACGATAGACTCTATTATTAACCAGAACGCCAAGCTTCTGTTCCGGTATACTCACCACGATCTTCGTCTGTGGCTGAACAACTGGTGCAACAACGGCTGAAACCGTAGGAGCCGGGCCTTGTGGGGGAGCAGGAGCGGCCGTCGCCGGAGCGGGATTCTGGGCCTCAGTCAGTAAGGCGAATGCAAAAAGTAGTATGGCGACTGCAGATAGCCGGTTTTCCATCTGGGTTAGGCAGCTGAAATCTCTCGTTCGGCTATTGGCCCGCGCGGCAGCCGCCCCAAGAGCGAGCTAAACGCAACGTACCCAAAGCCGACCTGGAACAATATCAGGAAAGGTACTGTCAGAAATTCTTGGTTTTGGAAAGCACGAAATGCGAAGTAAGTAAAATAGATTGCGAAGAGCAGCTCAACAATCGGTACGACCGATTGGATCGCTGCGTACCGGTTCTTACTCCATGGTTGACGCCGCCGCACAACACCATACTTCGGCGTTCGGCAAAAGTCGGACCTGCGATTGAATATCGCTTCCAGCACTCCGCGCGCATTGTTGATCGACAATCCGATGCTCAGGGAAAGCACAAAGGGAAAAAACCAAACTTCGCGTCTCCACTGCCGCGGATAGAGCTCCCGTTGCGCGCAAAGGTAGAAGACTGCGACTGAGACTGTAGTAGCCACAAAAATTGGGAGATCTACCATGAGCATCCGGATAAGTCCACCAGTAGCGTCGGAAGCCGCCTTGCTGCCAGACGACGGTTGCAACAGAACACAAAGAAAAACCAAAAGCAGATACGCGTAATTGGAGCTGAGATGCGCCGTTGCTTCAATCTTGATGAACAACGGGAGCTTACTCTTCCAGATCCAGGGCAACACTTTTTTACAGGTTTGAATCGAGCCCTTTGTCCAGCGGTGCTGCTGTGATCTGACGCCGTCGATATCAACCGGCAATTCGGCCGGCGTCACCACATCGCCGACAAAGACAAACCTCCAACCACACAATTGCGCCCGATAACTGAGATCCAGGTCCTCGGTCAACGTATCATGTTGCCAGCCACCGGCCTCCTCAATGCATCGCTTTCTCCATAGGCCGGCGGTTCCATTGAAATTGAAGAAACGCCCGCTTCGGCTGCGAGCCGTCTGTTCCAGAACCAGATGGCCGTCTAATAAGACGGCCTGCGCACGAGTCAGCCAGGAGTAGAAACGGTTGATGTGCCCCCACCGCGTCTGAATCATTCCCACTTTCGGGTCGGTAAAATGATGAATCGTCTTGCGCAAAATATGGGGCGGCGGAACAAAGTCGGCGTCGAAGATGAAGAAGAATTCGCCCTTGGCGTGACGCAATCCATAATCGAGCGCTCCTGCCTTGAAGCCGACGCGGTCCCCTCGCCTGAGAATAACCGCATCGAATCCTTCGGCTCGTAGCTTATTTACTTCTCGCTGAGCCAGCTCAACCGTGTCGTCGGTCGAATCGTCCAGAACCTGAATCTCCAATTTGTCTTTTGGGTAATCGATGCGACCGACAGCCGTCAATAAACGTTCGACAACATAAATTTCGTTATAGATCGGAAGCTGGATCGTCACTAACGGGAGGGACGAAAACTCCTTCAGCGGCACCGGTCGGCGATGCCGGTTTTTAAAATAGAGATAAATGATACAATAGCGGTGGATGCCGTAGGCGGAGAGGCCAATAACGACAACAAAGTAGCAGATCGTCCAAATTAACGTCCCGACATCTCCTTGCATGTTAGTCTGTGATTATCAAAGGGTTAAGGTCAGACAATCCCGGGTCATGTTGCGCGTTTGCCCAGCGTGGTCAAGTCGAAATCCTTGACCAGAACTGTGGATCGGCGCTCCGACAACAGCGATTTCTCCCATGGATTTATTGAACAAAAGTTTCCGATGGCTTCTGGTTTTGTCGTTGTTCATGGGGCCAATGGCTCTTGTGTTCGCAGCGACCGGCGACCAAGACCAGGATCTTTCGAAAGATCCACACTTTCGCGAGGAGCTTGGGGTTAATCAATACACGGCTCCGTCTATCGAGAGTCTGTTTCAGACTCTCGATTCGCTCAAGCCTATTCCTTACCAGCAATTGTCCCGGACACCTCAGACCCTGCGGATCAATAATCGGGTCAAGTTTGCCCTCAGCTTCGGGGTTTTGATCGGAGACGGATTCCTGGCCGTTTCGGGAGAGGACTCGAAGAACATCGAGCCCCTTGGGCGCGAGTCGCTCCGGCGCGCGAAGGGTCTAGGGGTCGAGCAGCGGGTGACGCGCCATAGCAAGCAGTTGTTAGATCTCGCCAGACAGTCGAAATGGGGGGCGTTGCGCAAAGAGTTGATTGTTACGCAAAAGGACGTCGAACTAGCGATGTTAGACCTGCGCGATGAAGAGATCGCGCATCTCCTCAGTCTAGGCGGCTGGATTCGGGGCCTGGAAATCGCGGCGGCGAGTGTGGCCACGACGTTTACCCCGGAACGAGCGGAAAGGTTGCGTCAGCTCGATCTGATGGATTATTACCTCGGACGTCTTGGTGATCTGTCGCCTTCGTTAAAGGCAACGCCCTGGATGACAAATATCGTTCAAGGGCTGACCACGATCCGGCAAAAGCTTTCCCCTCAGCAACCGCTCACCAAAGAGGACTCGGCTTCGATTCAGGCCGCTGCACACGAGATGGTAGAGGTC
>JBPYFC010000239.1:0-12741 GCA_051984705.1 Chthoniobacterales bacterium
GCCAGAAAAACTTTGGAAAAGTGGTGATTCGGGTTAGTTCGTAACAATATTCGTCTTAGATGGCTTCCAAGCGACCAAAGAAATCAACGAGCTCAGCATCGGCTGTGCCTCTCCTCCTGGGAGCGCATATGTCGATTTCTGGTGGGCCTTACAAAGCGCTGGAACGCGGACATTCGATCGGCTGTACAGCCGTACAGGTCTTCGTGAAGAGCAATATGCAGTGGTTCGCCAAGCCGTTCGCGGAAACAGACCTGAACGCTTACCTCCTTTTCCCGGACCGGCCACAGATCGTGTTTGGGCACAGCAGTTATTTGATCAATCCCGGAGCAACAAATCCGGATTTCCTGGAGAAATCGATAAGAGCGTTAGGCGAAGAACTGATTCGTGCTGATCAGCTCAAGCTTCCGTTTCTGGTACTACACCCTGGAGCACACATGGGTGCCGGTGAAGCGGTGGGACTCAAACGGGTTACGCGAAGCTTGGATCAAGTCTTCAAATCCACACCAAAAACAAAGTGCAAAATCGCATTGGAGATCACCGCCGGTCAGGGGACATGTCTCGGTTGCACGTTTGAGCAGTTGGCCGCGATTCTGACACAATCAAAATTCCCAGAAAGGCTGGCGGTCTGCCTGGATACGGCGCATCTGTTTGAGAGCGGATTCGATATTTCTTCTGAAAAAGGATTCTGGAACACTGTTAAATCATTCGATCAAATCGTTGGCCGCAAGCGTCTGGTAGCGTGGCATCTGAATGATTCGAAGACCCCGCTTGGTTCGAAGGTCGATCGCCATGAGCATATAGGAAAAGGGAAAATCGGTCTCGCGCCGTTCCGCGAAATCATGAACGCACCCGAGTTCGCTGCGATTCCAAAGGTGTTGGAAACACCAAAGAAAGAGGACCTCAAAGAGGACGTCGTGAATTTGGGTGTGCTAAAAAGCTTAATCAAAAGCTAAGATCAAACCGCAGATTACGCAGATTTCTGCAGAAATCGTCTCAGGTGTCGGATGCAAAACTCCTGAGGAAAATCTGCGTAATCTGTGTAATCTGCGGTTCGACTACCTGAAATGTCTTACCTTCGGCAAGCCCAGCGCGTTCTGCAGATCGAGATCGACGAGCTCCAACGGTTGAAAAGCCGGTTGGATGCGCGCTTCGATCAAGCAGTACAGATGTTGCTCGATACAACGGAAGCCGGTGGAAAAATCATTGTGCTCGGTGTCGGCAAATCAGGTCAAGTCGGTGAAAAAATCGCGGCGACGCTCACCAGCACCGGTTCACCGGCGTTTGTGCTCAGCCCGTTGAACGCGTTGCACGGCGATCTCGGGATCGTGGCGGATGGCGACGCGGTGATTGCCCTCAGCGCAAGCGGCGAGACAGCAGAACTGTTGAATATCTTACCGGCGTTGAAACGGTTCAGCGTTCGTTTAATTGCTTTCACCGGCACCATGGATTCAACGCTCGCAAAACATAGCGAGGTCGCGCTCGATTGTTCGGTGGAAATGGAAGCTTGCCCAATGAACCTGGCGCCAACCTCGAGTACGACGGTCATGCTAGCTCTTGGTGACGCCCTGGCCATGGTGTTGTTGGAAGCTCGCGGATTCGATCAACAGGATTTTGCGAAGTTTCATCCGGGCGGCCGCCTCGGACGCGTCCTCCTGCAGAAAGTGTCCGATATCATGCGCGGCGCTGTGCGTATGGCAAAGGTTACACCTGAAACGACCGTGCTCGGAGCTTTGCACGCGATGAATGAGCATCGGGCCGGAGTCGCAGTGGTGACAGATCCTGCCGGGAAGTTGGCGGGAATTTTTACTCATGGCGATTTCGTCCGCGCATTCGAAGAGCGGCCTGGCATGGTCAATGATCCGGTCGAACGTCACATGGTTCGGCACCCTGTCACTATTCTGGCGGATAGATTAGCTGTAGAAGTCCTTAACGTTTTGGATCAACACCGGATAGATGATTTGATCGTCGTGAACGACTCTCACGAGCCAGTCGGCATCGTCGATTCTCAGGATTTGACGAAACTGAAGCTTCTGTAATCAGTACTGTCCGCCCTTATAAGAAACCGGGCGACAGATTACCAATCTCATGCCAGCAGCCAATGATCTTCGAAAAGGGATGGCCGTCCGTTACCATGGGGACGTAGCCGTCGTACTCGACGTCCAGCATCGAACCCCGGGGAACCTCCGTGCTTTTGTTCAAGCAACGCTCCGGAGTATCCGCACCGGTAAATCCAGTAATGTGCGATTCAGTTCTACCGAATCGATCGAACTAGTAGATGTGACCCGGCGAAAACTTGAATACAGCTACAAGGATCAAGATGGGTTTGTTTTCATGGACCCTGAGAATTATGAGACCGAGACCTTGAGCGCAGATCTCGTCGGGGATGCCGCAGATTATCTGACAGAGAATCTGGCGGTTGAGCTGTTATACACCGAGGGTAAACCGGTAGAATTGGAGCTCCCCTCCTCCGTCACGCTCAAAGTCGTCGAGTCCGCCGAAGGTTTGCGAGGTGACAGCGCGACAAACGTACAAAAACCGGCCAAGCTTGAGACCGGTAAATCAGTCCAGGTCCCACTCTTTATCAAAGAGGGCGAAACCATCCGAGTCGATACGCGGACCGGAAGTTATTTGGGAAGAGCGTAGGTAACGTTTGGCGTTTCGCGTTTGGCGTTTCGCGTTTGGCACGGGGCACGGATCAACGCGAAACCGAAGGATTTCGCCGGTAGGGTCGCGATTTATCGCGACCTCGTGCGACTGCCACCTCCATCCGCCTTAGAATTTTCGGGCCTGCCCAGCCATCTTTTGGTATACAATCCCTCGCCATGGCATCAGGCCGTTCTCGAAATACAAAGCTGAAAACTGCCTACGCTCGCCAAACCCCAAACGCCAAAAACTTGTCGCGCCGTAGCTCCGGCGGAGGCGGACGCCAAACGCGGAACGACTACGAATGGGTAGTCTCGGCACGTTGGCTCAAACGGGTCATCGCGGTGTTTCTAGTGCCGGTCGCCTGGATATTGACTCGCGCATTCTTCAGCAGCTTTTCTACGGCTATCCATCACGCCTTTTGGCTTTCTGAAGAATTTTGGTTCTTCTCACTCGGCACACTGCTCTGGCTGATCGCTTTTTTCGGGCTTCCAAGGCCGATGCTCGTTTACGTATTCGGCCATGAGTTCACCCACATGCTCTGGGTCTGGTTCATGGGCGGCCGGGTGAGCAAGTTCAAGATCGCTCGGGACGGCGGCTACATCGTTACAAACAAGAGCAACTTCTGGATTGCGCTCGCGCCATATTTCTTTCCGATTTACAGCATTCTCGCGTTGCTGATCTACGCCGGGATCAGCGTGTTCGCCGATGTCACCCCCTACCATCGCTGGCTTTTTGGAGTAATCGGTTTTACCTGGGCGTTCCATATTACGTTCACAATCTGGATGCTTTGGAAAGGTCAATCGGACCTGATCGAGCACGGCACCTTTTTCTCGATGATGGTCATTTATCTGACCAATTTCACCATCTTGAGCTTGCTCTTGATCGTAGCTTGTCGCGAAGTCACGCTCAGGTCATTCGGAAAAGAATTGTTAGCCGGAGCAATGGATTTTTCCGATTGGTTGCTCCGGTTAGTACATTTGAAATTGTAGTGAGGAGAATACGGGAGACGGAATACAGGAGACAGCAGCCGTTTCTCCTCCCTGTTTCCTTCTCCTGTATTCTGTCTCCTGTCTCCAGTATTCTTCCTATAAAGATGTCTATACCAATCACCACAATTGCCGAGCTCAAAGAATCGATCGGGCAGATTGGGGCAGCGTTGCATTGTCAGGTAGATTCCGTGCTGACCAAACAAACCCAGGAACAGAAACCGTTTCTCGAAATCGTTCTGCGGGATGCTACCAGCAGTTTTACGCTCCGGGCCTGGAGCGATCAGCCATCCTATAATTTTTGTATCCAGCTTCGTCCAAATAGTTTCATCGAGATTCAGGGCGATTTTGCGATGCATCCGAAATTTGGTTTGGAGGCGCGCAATTGGTCTGCGCGGTTTTTATCGCAGGAGGAAGAATCTGCCCTTCTGGCCGGCCCTGAAGCTGTTCGCAAGAAACAGGAAAACGATTTTAACGCTATCCAGTCTTTTATTAGCTCGATTCACGATCCTCGTTTGAAAGCGCTCTGCCGGATCTTTCTCGAAGAGTTAGGCGACCGGTTCAAACGATCGGCTGGAGCACGTAACTATCATCATTCAAGACGAGGCGGGCTGGTGGAACACGTTGCGCAGATGATGCGTTCTGCCGATGCTCTTGCGACGGTTTATCCTGACCTTAACCGTGATCTTCTGCTAGCCGGCATCCTGTTTCATGACGCCGGAAAGCTCTGGGAAAACTGTTATGCGAAAGAGAGTTTTGTGATGCCCTACGATCTCTGGGGCGAATTACTCGGGCACATCCCGATCGGTGTAGAACTAGTGAACCGACTCTGGAATCGTTTGAAAGAAAATCCCGAGTTCACAAAATGGAATCTGTTATCGCCTGATTCGGATCTTGTGCGGAGCCATTTGATTCATCTCGTAGCCGCGCACCATGGCGAGAAAGAGTTCGGTTCGCCGGTTGAACCGAAAACGCCTGAAGCAATGGCTCTACACTATATCGATAACTTGGACGCTAAACTCGAGATGATGGCGAATGCATACCGGGCCGGAAAAAGGATCGGTCAAGATGTCATCGAGCGTGTCCGGCCCCTCCCGGCGAACCTGGTGGTGCCTTTAAAGCCGGTCGATAAGGACAGGCATTGATTCGCGCGGATAAAAGCAAAACGATCAACCACGGAGAACACAGATATCACAAAGATTGAAATTCGAAGTTAGCGAATTGTGATCGCTATTTTTTGTGTTCTTTGTGCTCTTTGTGGCTTAAGTCCCAGCAGCTACGCCAGCGCCGGCTCCAGCTTTCTTGCCTCCGGCTCGGCCGGGCCTTCGCCTCTGCGTTGCCGGTCCTTTGTGTGATCTTTGGCAACCAGCATGTACACAGAAGGCACGACAAACAGCGTGAATGTCGTTCCGATAAACATCCCGCTAACCAGCATGATACCGATGCTATTCCGCGCCGCTGCACCCGGGCCATGTGCGAAGACTAATGGCGTGTGACCGGCAATGGTCGCGCACGAGGTCATCAGAATCGGACGAAGCCGCGTCGTTGCCGATCCGATGATCGCTTCAAATTTCTGCACACCGGATTCTTGAAGCTTGTTCGCGAATTCAACAATCAGAATTCCGTTCTTACAAACCAGGCCCACTAGGGTCACCATTCCGACCTGGCTATACACATTCAATGTCGTGAGGCCCACAAAGCTGAATATCAGGGCCCCAGTGATTCCGAGCGGAACCGATCCAAGCAAGATGATGAACGGATCGCGGAAGCTCTCAAACTGCGCAGCCAGCACCAGATAAATCAGCACGAACGCCAGCAGCAGGGTCGTTGTAAACGCGCTCCCCTCTTTCCGTAACTGGCGAGAGTCTCCCGTGTAATCTATCGAATACCCTTTTGGCAGAATCTTTGCCGCTTCTTGTTCGAGTACTTTGAGCGCGTCATCTACCGTCCCCTGTTTCGGGAACCCAGTGATACTGGCGGAATTCAACTGATTAAACCGGTTCAGCGACCGCGGTTGGGTCGAATTCTCAATCCTGGCGACCGTTGAGAGTTGAATTGGTTGACCGTTTGGACCGGTCACATACAGCCGCGTCAGGTCATCAGTCGTAAGCCGATGCACACGTTTTACTTCAGGAATAACCTGATAGCTTCGACCCTGGATACTGAAGTAGTTGGTGTAACCACCACCGAGCAATGTCGCCAGGTCGCCACCCATCTGCGACAGGTTCAAACCCATCGATGCCACCTTGTCCCGATCAAACGTTATCGTTCCCTGCGGCAGGTCATATTTCAGGTCGCTATCTGCAAACATAAACTTTCCGCTTTTCATCGCCGCTTGTACCAGTTGCTGCGAAAACTCCCACATCTCCCGGGGTTCAGCGATCGATGAAATCACGAATGCTACAGGGAAATTCGCGCCACCCGGTAACGGTGACGGAGTCGTCGCAAAGATCTGTACTCCGGGAAGCTGAGATAGCTTCTTGTTAACCTGCCCAAGAATTTGTTGCGTCGTCCGAGTCCTCTCGCTCCACGGTTTTGTCACCATACCTGAGAATCCCTGCGTCGGAAGCGTCACCTGGAACGTTTGATCCGTTTCAGGAAAACTTTTGTAAACATCGTTCATCTGCAGGGAAAAGAGCATGTTCTGCTCCAAGGTGGCATTGGGCGGCGTTTGGACGATGCCGAAGATGACACCCTGGTCTTCCTCGGGCGCTGCTTCGCTCTCAGAAAACATCCACAAAGGAACCATCAGGAGCATGAAGAGGGCCGCTCCGATGCAGATGACTTTCCAATATCCAAGGGACCAAGTTAAGACTCTGCGATAGGTCTCCCGAACGCCATCAAAGACGCGACTGATCAGTCGCGGCAGTCCCCGTTCGGTAGCCCCCGGCTTCAACAACTTGGACGACATCATTGGCGAGAGCGTCAACGCAACTACTCCCGAAATCGTTACGGCTCCGGCCAGAGTAAAGGCGAACTCGCGGAATAATGAGCCCGTTAACCCACCTTGGAGGCCAATCGGCGCATAGACAGTCGCTAGACTGATCGTCATCGCGATGATTGGCGTAAACAACTCGCGTGCACCTTTGATCGCCGCGTCGAAGGGTTTCATGCCTTCCTGCAGATGGCGCTCCACGTTCTCCACCACAACGATGGCGTCATCGACCACAAGACCGACCGCCAAAACAATCGCCAGCAGTGTCAACAGGTTCAAGGTGAACCCAAATATCAGCATCAAGAAAAACGCGCCGACCAACGAGAGCGGAATCGCCACAATCGGAATGAGCACCGACCGGAATGAACCGAGGAAGAAGAAAATGACGACGATGACGATTAAAATCGTGTCGATGAGTGTACCAACGACATCGTTAATGGCGCTTTCAATGTATTTAGTAGAGTCATAAGGGATCGCCATTTGCATCCCGGTGGGCAACTCCTTCTCGATGTCCGGCAACGCTGCCCGAACCCGTTTGATAACGTCCAAAGTGTTCGCAGTCGGCAGCACGAAAATTCCCATGAATGTCGCGACGTTCCCGGAAAACCGGACATCCGAGTCGTAGCTCTGTGCGCCGAGTTCGACGTCCGCAACATCCCGGAGACGAACTACAACATTATCCTTTTGTTTAACTACCAATTGTTTGAATTCTTCTGCGGACTGCAGGTTTGTATTGGTAACCAGGTTAACTGTCACCATCGCGCCCTTGGTTTGGCCTACACCGGCAAGATAGTTATTGTTCTGAAGCGCATTCTGGACATCGGTCGGTGAGACGTTCAGTGCCGTCATCCGATCCGGCTTCATCCAGATCCGCATGGCAAATAAGCGCGCCCCAAGGATTTCAGCCTGCTGTACACCGCTAATTGCTGAGAGTTTGGGTTGTACAACCCGGGTTAGGTAGTCAGTGATCTGATTGCGATCGAGGTCCTTCGTATAAAAGCTCAGGTACATCGACGCGAACTGTGTATCGACCGAGGTAATCTGCAGAACAGGGAGCTGCGACTGCGGTGGCAGCTGGTTACGAACCTGGTTCACTTTCGTCTGAACCTGGGCCAATGCCGCGTTAGGGTCGTAGTTCAGCTTCAGGTGAACGTTGATTGTGCTTGTCCCCTGTGTGCTTTCCGACTCCATGTAGTCAATTCCGTCCGCGCTGGCGATTGATTGTTCCAGTGGAGTCGTGATGAACCCACGCACTAAGTCAGCGTCCGCACCGTAATAAGTCGTGGTTACGGTGATTACCGAGAAATCGCTTCGCGGATATTGCCGGACACTCAGCGACCTGATCGCCTGGTAGCCGGCAATCAGAATAATAAAATTCACGACCATCGCTAGTACTGGTCGCTTGATGAATAGATCGGTAAATTTCATCGATGCGCTCTAGCTGTCCGAGGGCGTTGGCCGGAGCTCAGCCTCGGGTTTCGTCTGGTTATTCACGACGATCGGGGCGGCGTTCCGCAAACGAAATACGCCTGAAGTCGCTACCTCCTCCCCTGGTTTCAGCCCTGACTCGATGGCTACGAGATCGCCTCGGGTCTGGCCAACCTTTACAAACTGTTCCCGCACACCTTTATAAGGCTTGCCGCTCTGAGGGTCTTTCATGTCACTCACAATGAAAATCGAATCTCCATAGGGAGCGTAGTGAATCGCCGTCGCCGGAATAGCGACTACCGGCTTGGATTCGTTCATCAGGACACTGACCCTAACAAACATGCCTGGCCGCAGTTTGGCATCCGGATTAGATAGCGTCGCCTGGATCTGGACGTTGCGCGTTGTCTGATCAACCAGAGAATTGATTGCGTTGATCTTGCCGGTGAACGTTTCTTTTTGGAACGCATCCGCATGCAGCTCAGCTGTTTGGCCGACAGCAAGTTTGCTCAGGTCTTGTTGCGGCAACGAAAAGTTGACGTAGATCGGGTCGAAGGATTGAAGTGTAACCACTGGGTCCCCTTCCTTCAGATATTGGCCGAGGTTAGCTTGCCGGATCCCAACGATCCCGTCGAATGCGGCCCTAAGCGTTTTTCGCGCGATCAAAGCCCGATACTGATCGACCGTTGCTTGCATCTGGCGAAACGTCGCTTCCGAAGTGTCATAGTCCGATTGCGAGATTGTCCTCGAGGCAAGCAAGCCTGTGTTCCGCTTCAAATTGACCTGGGCCAGATCCCGTTGCGCTTCCGCCTGATGCAATTGCGCTTCTTCCTGGCTTGTGTCGAGATGCACCAAGAGATCTCCTGCGTGGACTTTGGCGCCAGATTCGAATGCGATCTGACTGACGATCCCGGCCAGATCCGTACTGACTGTCACCCCGTTTATTGCGACAACACTGCCGATTGTATCCAAAGTCGGTTGCCACGAAGTCTGTTTGGCGACCTCCGTGCTGACGGCGGTTGGCGGCGGCGCAAAAGCGCCCGATTTGGCCAAGGCAATGAACCCCTGGATCTGCGTGAACTTAAAGAAGCCGAGACCAAAAACGAGAAGGCCCAACCCGGCAAGAACAACGAGAAAGGCGAGCCAGAATTTCCAACGCGGTTTGCGTTTAGTGGCTGACGCAGAATTCATAAAGTGTTCGGGGGACTTTGGCTCAGTACGCTGGACCATAGGTTTTACGCGATTTTGGCTTCTGGATATGGCTCGGAGTCGGGCACTTCGATTCGTACCTTTTCCAATAATGACACAAGTTGTCGTCGTTCATCTTCCGAGAGAGGACCGACGATGTCGGTTAACCACCGGGCATATGTCGGAGTTATTTTCTCCAGAAACTCTCGTCCTGCGCCAGTCAGGTTCACCCGAATGAGTCGCCGATCCGATGGATCAGCCTGGCGCTGGATCAGGCCGTCTTTTTCGAGCCCATCTAGAAGTCCGGTGATGGTTGCGCGGCTGACACCTTTCCATTCGGCCAATGCCGCCGGGTTAGAGGCCCCTTCCGGGCAATGCATCAGCACCATCAGCAGGTGAAACCGCCCTGGGCTTGTTCCCCAAGGAGCAAGAAATTCTTCCTCCCGCGAAAGCAATTCGTCGCCGAAATGCAGTAGGCGCAAGAATGTATAAACAGCGGATGGATCGATCTCGAGACGACTAGACAATCCTTCTCGGAAAACTTCGTAGCGCGGGAGACCCTTAAGGAGTGTGCGATATGCCGGCATGCAATTCGGAGAACTAATTATTAGGAACCTAACTACTGTCAAGTGGTTATTCTGACGCGGCCACCGATCTTTCTCGCGATGCGGTGCTCGCACACCGGCCACCAGACCCGTTCCAATCGGTCGCCCGAGCAATATCGAGACTATCGCTCTCCTTGCGCTCATTAATCGAATGACGTTTGAAATGTCCTTTCCAGGACACATCAAGCGCAGGTTTTGTTTCAGCGATTGTTGAATAGTCGTCCGCCGGAAGCGGTGCCTATTAGCCCCCTTCGCAGGCCCTTCGTAAGGATTCGAGATCGAGTTTCCTCATATTGAACATTGCTTGCATCGCTTTGCTCGATTTTTCCCGGTCCGGGCTTGTAACCAATTCAAGGAACCCTCTCGGAATGATCTGCCAGGAGAGCCCGTACTTGTCTCTCAGCCAGCCGCATGCTTGCTCTTGTCCCCCGTCAGCTGTCAGTTTTTCCCATAGTTGATCGACCTCCTCCTGATCCTCGCACTCCACCATCAACGAGATCGCTTCAGTAAACTTGAACTCTGGCCCTCCGTTCAGTGCGATGAACTCCTGACCCTCAAGTTCAAATACTACGGTCATTACTGACCCGGGCTTGCCCGGACCAGCTTCGCTGTATGGAGCGACATCGGTAATCTTCGAATTCTTGAAGAGCGAAGTGTAAAATTTCGCAGCTTCTTCAGCTTGGTCGTCGTACCACAGGAAGGTGGTGATTTTTTGCTTTAGCATAATATGGAATGGTTAGCAGATACCACGAATGGCGCCTGTTTTTCAGGACATCGATTCGCTGCCACTGGGCAAGAAGAGCATTGTATGTGCTACCACCTCGGCCTTTCAGAAAAGTGCCGACGAAAGGCTCGCAAAGGCCTCAAAGACCAATTCTGTCTAATCTTAGCGTTCTTCGCGATCTTCTGTTCAAATTCGCCTTCGAACCCCTATCCTTTTTCCAGATGGATCGCTAAAAGCGCTATATCGGCAGGCGTGATACCGCTGATTCGTCCGGCCTGACCCAAAGTCGCCGGGCGGATGGTCGTGAATTTCTGCCGTGCCTCCATTCGAAGTCCGTGCACCGACGCATAGTCGATGGTAGGTGGAATTTGCTTCGTTTCCGCGCGTCGTGCCCGGGCGATCGAATCTTCCTGGCGCCGGATATAACCTTCGTACTTCAGGTCGATTTCGACCTGGCGCCAGATATCGCTATCGAATAACGACCGCAAAGAATCAGGAAGCTGTTCCGCGCCATAGTCCGGTCTTCTCAACAGCTGTTCCGCTCGAAACTGATCGACCCGGCTATTTGCCGCAAGTTCTCTGGCCTCGGCGATCCGATCGATTTTGTGTTTCGTCATCTCCCACTGTTCCTTCGACACCAGGCCGATCTTCTCTGCTTTCGGGGTTAACCGAATATCGGCGTTATCCTGACGCAACAAGAGGCGATATTCGGCCCGACTGGTAAACATTCGATACGGCTCCTGTGTGCCGCGGGTCACGAGATCGTCGATCAAAACCCCAATGTAGGATTCGGACCGGCTGAGCACCAATGGCCCCTTCCCCAATATCTTGAGGCCGGCATTAGCTCCCGCTACTAAGCCTTGGGCTGCGGCCTCCTCGTAGCCGGATGTGCCATTTATCTGGCCTGCGAAGAAAAGACCTTCGATCCGTTTTGTTTCGAGAGTGGGATGCAGCTGGGTCGGAGGGCAAAAATCGTATTCGACGGCGTAGCCGGGCCGAATAATCTCGGCGTTTTCCAAGGCGAGAACCGAGCGCACAAAAGCGTGCTGGACCTCAAACGGCAGGCTGGTGGAGAGACCGTTCACATAATATTCGCTGGTGTGGCGGCCTTCCGGTTCGAGGAAAAGCTGGTGTCGATCTTTATCGGCGAACTTAACCACCTTGTCTTCGATCGAGGGACAATAACGGGGACCTACGCCCTCGATTCTGCCCGAATACATAGGGGATTTATCCAGGTTAGCTCGGATAATGGCGTGGGTTTGAGCAGTGGTATAGGTGATCCAACACGGTATTTGTTCCACGTGGAACACGCCGTCTCGGTATTCGTTGAGCGTGAACAGCTCGTTCTCTCCTTTGGTCAGTTCTTTGCCCCTAAATGAAAACCGCGGAGGCGGTTGGTCTCCGTCTTGACGTTCGCATCGAGAGAAATCGATTGAACGAGCATTCAAACGACAAGGTGTACCGGTTTTGAATCGGCCAATCTCAAACCCCAGTTCCCGCAAACTGTCACTCAACGTGGAGACGCCATCACCCATGCGTCCCCCACTCTGGTTCTGCAGGCCCACATGCAACAGACCGCGCATGAATGTCCCGGTAGTAATGACGACGGTCGCCGCCTCAATTCGCAGACCGAGGCTCGTTTCAATCCCGCACGCGCGCCCCTCTTCCGCTAAGATGCGGAGAACGTTCCCCTGGAACAGGTCGATGTTTGGCTGCCGTTCGAGGCAGGCCTTCATACGAAACTGATAGGCCTTTTTGTCGCATTGCGCCCTGGGTGCTTGAACACTTGGACCCTTATTCGAATTCAGCATCCGGAATTGGATCCCGGTCGCATCGGTGTTGACCCCCATCACGCCTCCAAGAGCATCGATCTCTCTCACCATATGCCCTTTTGCCAGACCACCTACCGCCGGGTTGCACGACATCTGGCCGATTGTGTCGAGGTTCTGGGTTAACACCAGGGTTTCGCATCCAAGACGCGCCGCGGCGGATGCCGCCTCGATTCCTGCGTGTCCCGCGCCCACCACCAGGACATCGTATCGTTTTGGATAGAGAAACATCTGCCTATTCTCCTATCGTTGCCGAGCAAAATCAATGGGTCCTGGACCAGCGAAACTCGGCGGTTGATGGAAACAGACGATCGGCTCCATCTACTGATTCTGGAGGGCGGCCGGGTCGCCCTCTGGGAACGCCCCCTGGATACGGTCACCGACGCTTTTACAAAACCTACGA
>JBPYFC010000240.1:0-4164 GCA_051984705.1 Chthoniobacterales bacterium
CCGGCGGAATCCAAGTCGGCGTAGAATCGGGCTGGCAGTGAATTTCATTAACATCGCGCCTACCGCGCCAACAAAGGTCATCAGGCCGGATTGCAAAGGACTCAGCCCAAATCCAAGCTGCAACAAGAGAGGCCAGAGCAGCGGTATTGCGCCAACGCCGATTCGAAAGAAGCTGCCGCCGATCACGCCGGCCTTGAAGGTAGGGAGCCGGAATAGCCGGAGATCCAGGATAGGATTCGCGGTTCGTGCCGCGTGCAGCACATAGAGCGCGACACATACCAAGCCGATGGCAAACAACACCCAAACCGCCCAGACCGGGAGCGCGTCCCCTTCCATCGTTGCGGACGCCCACACAAGCGCGGATAGTCCAACACCTGACAAAATAAATCCGATCAAATCGAACGGTGGAGGATCTTGCTCAACGATCTCCGGAATGAAAAGCGTTGCCAGCACGAGACCAAGCACCGCGACGGGAATGTTAATCCAGAATATCCAACGCCACGAAAAGTAGGTTGTAATAAATCCGCCCAGTGGCGGACCGAGCATGGGACCAATTAATGCTGGTATTGTCAGCCACGCGAGAGCGTCCACAAATTCCGACCGCGGTACGCTGCGCAGAATGACGAGGCGCCCGACCGGCATCATCATTGCGCCACCGGCTCCTTGGAGAGCTCTTGCCGCAACTAGCATATGAATCGATGTGGCGAACCCGCAGAAAATTGATCCCAGCGCAAATATAAGGATAGCGAGCCTGAAAATAGTTCGCGCACCGAACCGGTCCGCGAACCATCCGGAGGCCGGGATGAAAACCGCCAAAGTCAACAAATATGACGCGAGCGCGAGCTTGAGTTGGATTGGGCTCTCGTGCAGTTCACGTCCAATCGCCGGTAACGCGGTAGAGAGGACCGTGGAGTCCAGATTCTCCATGAACAATGCGCATGCGACGATTAGCGGTATGAGAATCCGAAGAGGGAGAGCCATTAGGGAGCGTTAGTGCTAGTGCTGGTGTTAGTGGTGGAATTAGATCTGGATTTGGAAAGCCCCGTGTCACAACTAGCACTAGCACTAACACCAGCACTCAGCGTCACACTCGCACCCTTTTGTCCAGATTCGGCAGGAACGCGGTGAGCAATCCGATTAACGGCAAGAACGAGCAGACTGAGTACACGAAATTGATACTTGTCCAATCCGCAAGCCTGCCCAGCACGGCCGATCCAATGCCAGCCATGCCGAATGCGGTTCCGAAAAAGATACCGGCGATCAACCCAGTTTTGCCTGGCACAAGCTCCTGCGCGTAAACGATGATGACCGAAAAAGCGGACGCGAGGATCACTCCAATTATCACCACAAGAACTCCAGTCCAGAAAAGGTCTGCGTATGGCAACGCTATAGTAAATGGCGCTACGCCCAGGATCGATGCCCAGATCACATATTTGCGCCCAATCCTGTCTCCAACCGGTCCTCCAATAATTGTACCGGCGGCGACAGCGAACAAAAAGAGGAACAGAAAAATCTGCGCTGTCTGGATGCCGAGGTGAAATTTGTTAATCAGGTAGAAAGTGAAGTAGTTGGAGAGGCTGACCAGGTAAAAATATTTTGAGAAGATAAGCGCGATCAAAATCGCCAGCGAAAAGACGATCCTTTGCTTCGATAACAGCGCCTGGCCGGGCTTGTGTTTTGCGCTCGCTTTAGTCGGGATTCTATAAAGGTTTTCGCCGTACCACTTTCCGACGATCGAAAGGATTATAATCGCGATCAGGGCAACCACGGAAAACCAGGCGATACTTGGTTGTCCCTTGGGCACAATGATAAGCGCAGCCAATAACGGCCCGGCCGAAGAGCCGGCGTTGCCGCCGACCTGAAAAATCGACTGGGCGAGTCCGTGCTTACCTCCTGAGGCCATGCGAGCCAGACGCGATGCTTCGGGATGAAAGATTGATGAGCCCAGACCCACTAACGCGGCAGAAACAAGAATGGTTGGGAAATTGCCTGCCACCGAGAGTAGGACCAGGCCAATCAGTGTGAATCCCATCCCGATTGCCAAAGAATAAGGTTTAGGTCGATGATCGGTGTAGAGCCCGACAAATGGCTGAAAGAGCGAAGCGGTGCACTGAAACGTCAGAGTGATCAGGCCGATCTGTGTAAAGTTCAGATGAAACGAGTTCTTCAGGACTGGATATATCGCCGGAATCAACGACTGAATCGTGTCGTTAAGCAGGTGCGAAAAACTGATTGCCAGGAGAATAGCGAATACTGTGTTCTCGGCTCTATTTTGATGTTCGACTGTGTCCTGAAATTGCGTCTGCATGGATCTGGCCGCTGTACAACGGCGGCCTTCCCCGCCATCAGTACAGGCCCCTCTCCCGGGGAATCCCGTTTTCTAAAATACCCGGGCTGATCTCCTCCACAAGAGTCCCGTACCAGGACAAAACGTAGTTGTTCTATCAGAATTCGTTTGCCGTTTGAACGTTTTGCGCCGGAGGGCGCGCTCTGCCGCCGCCGTCACTGCCGCCAAACGCGGGACGCCCAAGGCCAAACGTCTTTACCATTGACAGCCGAGCCTTTAGGCTCCACCGAAACGCAGGTATTCCCCGTCAGCATATATGCCAGAGCTAGAAACTGCCGTTTCAACTACTCCTTATGTTCCAGCAAAAAGCAGGGTCGCTGAGCTCACGATTAAATCGATTCTTTTGGGGGCATTCTTTGGACTCTTGTTTGGGGCAGCAACGGTCTACCTCGGCTTGAAGGCTGGGTTAACGATTTCGGCCTCCATCCCCGTAGCGGTTTTGGCCATATCGCTCGGACGTAAATTCTTCAAAACGACGATCCTCGAAAACAACATCATCCAGACAACGGCCTCTGCTGGTGAGTCAATCGCCGGAGGTGTGGTTTTCACCATGCCCGGGTTTTTGTTCCTTTCCAGTGGTAGCCACAGCGAGAATTTCTTTTCCTATTGGCCGATTTTTATCCTCGCGGCTATCGGTGGAATGCTGGGCACGCTGATGATGATCCCGTTGCGCCGGGCGTTGATTGTGGAAGAACACGGAACCCTTCCTTACCCGGAAGGCACCGCTTGTGCATCGGTTCTTATAGCAGGGGAGAAAGGCGGAGATTTTGCCCTCACGGCTTACAAGGGATTCGGCTTCGCTCTGGTCTACGCGGCTTGCCAGAAGATTTTTGCAATCATCGCCGAAACACCCGCCTGGGTAACAGCGCAAACGAATCGCTTTTTTCCTTCTGCAACAGTCAACGCGGATATAACGCCGGAATATATGGGCGTTGGATATATCATCGGTCCGCGGATCGGTGGGATACTTGTGTCCGGCGGCGTTCTGGCATGGTTAGCTTTAATTCCGCTGCTTGCGTCGCTTCTTCCGCCGGAAATCATCGCGAACGAACTGATCAAGCTGGGTTACCTGCATGACCTTGCCTCGGCTGGTGGAAAAGGGGGCTGGAATCCAGCGACAAAAACGTTTGCGGACACCGCAACAGCCATCTATTTCGCCTACGTTCGTCAGATCGGTGCGGGCGCAGTCGCGGCCGGTGGTTTCGTGACCCTGCTGAAAACGTTGCCGACTATCTTGTCATCTCTCGGCGCCAGCTTAGCTGCGCTGAAAAGGAGATCAGCCGGCACCGGCGAAGAACGTACCGAGGACGACCTGTCGATCCGGGTTGTCGGCTTCGGCAGCCTTGGGTTGATCATTCTCATGATGATACTCCCGCAGACTCCTGGCGACAGCATTCTCAGCAAATGCGTGCTCGGAATACTGATCATTCTTTTTGGATTTGTATTTGTCTCCGTCTCGAGCCGGATTACCGGATTGATCGGCACCAGTTCCAATCCGATTTCCGGCATGACGATCGCCACAATTATGGGCACCTGCCTGGTATTCCTCAGTATTGGCTGGTCCGGCTTCAAATATGAGCCGCTGGTGTTGGTTGTCGGCAGCATGATCTGTATCGCCGCCGCTAACGGAGGAGGAACTTCCCAGGACTTGAAGACCGGCTTCCTGGTCGGTTCAACGCCGCGCTACCAGCAACTATCATTATTCGTGGTAGCGATCGTCGCCGCGGTCGCTATCGGGCTAACCGTCAAACTACTCGATGCTCCAAGTCGGGAAATGGTCTCTCAAGGTGTTCTGCACCGGATCGGAACAAATCAGT
>JBPYFC010000241.1:0-4834 GCA_051984705.1 Chthoniobacterales bacterium
CCGTATTGACCGCGACCGCCCGATTGCTTGATGAGCTTGCCTTCGCCGGTCGCATTCTTACTGATAGTCTCGCGATAGGCGATCTGAGGTTTGCCAGCGTTCGCTTCAACCTTGAATTCCCGGAACATGCGGTCACGAATGATTTCGAGATGCAGTTCCCCCATCCCGGCGATGATGGTCTGACCGGTATCTTCGTTAGTGAAAACGCGAAAGGTTGGATCCTCTTCAGCCAACCGCTGCAACGCAGTAGCCATCTTTTCCTGATCCAGCTTTGTTTTCGGCTCAATCGCCATCGAAATCACCGGGTCCGGAAATGAAGGCGGCTCCAACAGAATTGGAGCCTCTTCGTCGCATAGCGTATCTCCGGTGGTGATGTTCTTAATGCCTACGATCGCAGCAATATCTCCGGAGTAACACGTCTCGATATCTTCGCGCTTGTCGGCCTGAATCTGGATGAGGCGGCTAATACGCTCGCGCTTGCCGGTGCGGGTATTGAGAACCGTGTCACCTTTGGAAAGCCTTCCGGAGTAAACTCGGAAGAACACCAGTTTTCCAACGAACGGATCGCTCCACAACTTAAAAGCGAGGGAACAGAACTTGGCGTTATCGTCGGTGATCGCCTCTTGCTCTTGGTGGGTATCAGGATCGATCCCTTGGGCCGGCGGAATATCCAGCGGGCTCGGAAGATAATCGACCACAGCATCCACAAGGTATTGAACTCCTTTGTTCTTAAATGCAGAACCGCCGGTGACCGGTACAAATTTGTTAGCGATGGTCAGCCGACGGATTCCAGCTTTCAGATCTTTAGGAGTTACCGGCTTTTCTTCGAGGAAGAGAGTTCCGACTTCATCGTCGAGGTTGGCTACCTGCTCGACGAGGTCGGCGTAGGCCTTTTCGACCATCTCCTTGTACTCGGTCGGAACCTCCGCCACCTCGTAGGTCGAACCAAGTATGTCGTTGTCCGAATAAACGATGGCCTTCTTATTAATAATGTCGATCTGACCGTGCAGCTGGTCTTCCGCACCGAGCGGGAGCAGGATTGGCCATGCATTGGCACCAAGCTTTGTTCGGATTTCGTTGACGACGTTATCGAAATTTGCGCCAACGCGGTCCATTTTATTTACAAAGCAGATGCGCGGGACGTGATATTTGTTGGCTTGTCGCCAAACCGTCTCGGTCTGCGGTTGGACACCGGCAACGCTATCAAACACCAGGATAGCGCCATCCAGAACACGCAGAGAACGTTCCACTTCCGCGGTGAAATCGACGTGTCCCGGGGTATCGATAATGTTGATTCGCTGTTTCTGGCCCTCAAAAAGCTTGAACACGCCTTCTTCCCGGCGCTGATTCCAGAAACAGGTAGTCGCCGCGGATGTAATGGTAATACCGCGCTCACGCTCTTGCTCCATCCAGTCGGTCACGGTCGTGCCTTCATGCACCTCACCGATCCGGTGGATCATGCCCGTGTAGAATAGAATGCGCTCGGTCAGAGTGGTCTTACCGGCATCAATATGTGCGCTGATTCCGATATTGCGCGTACGTTCTAGGGGGTATGCACGATTAGGAGAATTGGGATTCGTCGTCATGGCGTTGGTCTTCTCTAGAACGTTGGTAGACATAGGGTTTACCAGCGGAAATGCGCGAAGGCTCGGTTTGCCTGCGCCATCTTGTGCGTATCTTCCCGCTTCTTGATAGCGCTACCTTGCCCCAACGCCGCGTCTTTGATTTCAGCAGCCAAATTATCCACCATCGTACCGCGCCGGTTCTTGGCATAGGTAACGATCCATCGCATCGCGAGGGAAACCTGCCGCTCTTGCGAAACTTCAACCGGCACCTGGTAGGTAGCTCCGCCAACGCGGCGCGACTTCACTTCGAGGCGTGGTTTGGTGTTCTCTAAAGCTTTATGCAGAGTTTCAAGCGGGTCGACCGAATCCGATCCCTCTCTGCTCTTTTCGATCGCTTGATAGACGATGCGCTCAGCCAGCGACTTTTTTCCGCTGCGCATGATGGTACTGATCAACCGGGCCACTATAGGACTCCCATAGCGGCTATCTAAAGTCTCAATCCTGTGAATTACTCTGCGACGTCTTGACATATATAGTCTCGTCTACTTCTTCCCTTTGGCAGCCGGAGCTTCGCCGGCCGCCTTCGGACGTTTCGCCCCATATTTAGAACGGCTCCTGCGACGCCCATCGACCCCTAAACTATCCAGCGTCCCCCGAACGATATGATATCGAACTCCCGGCAAATCTTTCACTCGTCCACCCCGAACCAACACGATCGAGTGCTCCTGCAGGTTGTGACCCTCACCCGGAATGTAGGCGATCACTTCATGTCCATTGGTTAAACGGACCTTGGCCACCTTCCTCAGTGCCGAGTTCGGTTTCTTCGGTGTGCGGGTCATCACCTGAACGCAGACGCCACGGCGTTGCGGACAGTCCGCAAGAGCCGGTGATTTTGACTTCACCGCCATCTTCCTGCGACCTTTTCTTACGAGCTGATTAATCGTTGGCATCTAAAAAATCTGGTTTCAATCCCGACCTTTTCGGGGATAAAAAAGCCGCTCTGGCAGCTCGTTCTCCTTTCCGCCAGACGCGGGGGAGCGCGAACTATATAAGCTTTCCCAATCCGTGCAAGAGAATTCTTCCCCGGAACCGGCCCTCAAACCGCCCCTTAAAAAGCGGTCACTCTTCCCAACCACGAACCCGGACGGCAAACGCGGAACGTTATTCTAAATCCCCTGGGCAATTTGTCCAGGATATGCTTTTCTTCTCCGGCGCAATGAGAACAAAGTCCGAACGCCAAATCACTGTATCTCTTGAGAACCAGCCAGGACAGTTGGCTACCGTCTGCCGGCTTCTGGCCGAGCGACAAATTAGCATCGTAGCGATCTCGGTCATCGACAATGTCGAACAGGGCGTCATCCGATTAATTGTTAGTGATGCCGCGGAGTGTAAGCGGGTGCTCGACAGCAACGGTTTTTACACCATTCAGGGAGACGTTTTGGTGGTCGACTTGGGCGACGGCAAAGGGAAGCTTGCGCAAATCGGTCATGAACTGGCAAAAGCGAAGATCAATATAGACTACGTCTACGGAAGCGTGGCCGACCCTGAACACCCGATCCGGCTCGTCCTGAAAGCGTCGGATATGATCCGAGCGAAACAGATTCTCGAGCAGTTGGGATAGGACGTGGAATCGTTTAACGTGTGTAGCAGGGCACACGCACGAGTCCGGCAACTGCCGGATAAAGCTCAGCTCTACCAATTGCAAGGTCGAAGCGCGCGTCGGTAGGGCGCCAATTTATCGGCTCCCCGTGCGTGCGCCACGCAGCCACGGCTCAGCGAGGGGTGGCAGAGACGTACTTTAATAGTATATTGTTACGTGGAGGGACGATCGCTGCTTCGAAGATTTTCGGGGTAGAGGAAAGTCCGAACACCAAAAGGCAGTATGCCCCGTGAAAACGGGGGCATCCGAATCGAAAGCCTCGGGTGACGGAGAGTGTCACAGAAAATAGACCGCCCAGCACCTCTTTCATGATGGCAACATTAACCTCGTTGAGCGTCGTGAAAAAGGTGCTGGGCAAGGGTGAAAAGGCGGGGTAAGAGCCCACCGGATTACGGCGTAAGCCGGATCGCAAGAAAAACCCCATACGGTGCAAGACAAACAGAGGAGACAGGTCGCCTGCCTCTCTTTCGAGCATGCTCGAAAGATGAATCCTCGGGTAATAGTCGCACTCGGCAGCTGCGTGTTGCTGGGCGCTCGGTAGTTTCAAACGAAGTTGCCGAGCGAGATAAATGATCGTCGCGGTCCGGCGAAAGCCGGATCAACAGAATTCGGCTTATATCCACCTAATCGAGGCCCGATCCGAAAAGATCGGGCCTCGACCATTTGGCAGCCCCGAAAGCTTTCGGGGCTAGGCGAGCTTGTCGACCTTTGTTGCTAGCATGAAATCGTTGTTCGTGAGGCCGCCGGCGGAATGGGTCGAAAGCACCAGTTTCACCTTGTTCCATCGGATATCGATGTCCGGGTGATGGTTCATGTTCTCTGCTTCCTGGGCGACTCTGTTCACAAAATCGATCGCTTCCTGGAATCCGCTGAACTTGAAGGTTCGCTCGATGCTGTTCTCCCGCAGCTTCCAATTCGGTACCTCGCCAAGCAGGTTCTCAACTGCTTCCGGTCTGAGTAATTGAGGCATAGGGTTGCTCCTCCGGTTTCGCGGTGAAGTGAAGCTCTACATAGTAGTTTGGTAATTTCGCGAAAAACAATCCATTTTACTGGGAACCGGCACAGAGATCTGAAACAGGCCGAGCCGGACTTTGTTATCATGGACAATTCCGCTGGGTTGTGTATGTAAAGCAGTTTTCCCCATATTTCGGCCATAACTAATAACACCGCTTCTCGAAGCCATGGAAACAAAAGGTAGACTTTACAATAACATTGTCGAAACCGTCGGCCGAACCCCGTTGGTACGACTGAACCGAATTACGAAAGATCTCGACGCGACCATCGCGATCAAATGCGAATTCTTTAACCCCCTGGGCAGCGTCAAGGATCGAATCGGCATGTCGATGATCGAAGCAGCCGAGCGGGACGGCCTGATCAAACCTGAGACGGTAATAGTTGAGCCTACCAGTGGCAATACCGGTATCGCGCTGGCTTTCGTCTGCGCAGCCAAAGGGTATAAATTGATACTGACGATGCCCGAGACGATGAGCTTGGAACGTAGAACCCTCCTGGCGATGCTCGGCGCAAAACTGGTATTGACCCCTGGCTCAGAAGGGATGAAAGGATCAATTGCGCGCGCGGAAGAGATCCTGAAGAACACCCCGAACTC
>JBPYFC010000242.1:0-4998 GCA_051984705.1 Chthoniobacterales bacterium
CCAGATTGTGTGGGGGAATATTGGTGGCCATCCCGACTGCAATCCCTGTTCCACCATTTACGATAAGGTTTGGGAATGCCGCAGGGAAAACTACCGGTTCTTCGGTCGTTTCGTCGTAGTTCGGAACAAAATCGACGGTCTCTTGCTCCATGTCTTCCATCAGCACCGCGCCGAGGTGAGTGAGACGTGCCTCGGTATACCGCATGGAAGCTGGAGGATCGCCATCCATTGAACCGAAGTTGCCCTGTCCATCTACCAATCGTTCTCGCATGGCCCAGGGCTGAGCCATGTGGACCAGCGTCGGATAGATGGCCATGTCTCCGTGCGGATGGTAGTTACCCATCGTTTCCCCGACGATCTTCGCGCACTTGCTGTGTTTGCGATTCGGCAACACCCCAAGGCCATTCATCGAGTAGAGAATTCGGCGTTGAGATGGCTTGAGCCCGTCGCGCGCATCGGGCAGCGCACGAGAGATGATCACCGACATCGAATAGTCCAAGAACGACTTGGACATTTCGTCGGCAACATCTACCGGTTCGACTTTTTCGTTAGGATGATTGGGCATGGCAAAACTTGAGTTCCGGGTTCCGCGTTCCGGATTCTCGGGTTCCGGGTGTTGCGGTTCGGGCCCGGAACTCGGAACCCGAAACCAGGAATCCGGAACCTTCTACACGTCCAGGTTCCTGACATTCAGGGCGTTGTCTTCAATGAAGGCGCGTCGCGGCTCGACAACGTCTCCCATCAGGATCGTAAACATTTCGTCGGCAGCGACGGCGTTGTTCTCGTTCAGATCGACGCGTAACAGCTTGCGCCTCGCTGGGTCCATCGTTGTGGCAAAGAGCTCTTTTGCGTTCATTTCGCCGAGGCCTTTGAATCGTTTGATCTGTACCCCGCGACGTCCGATCTCTTTAATCGAGTCCAAAATTTTCGGGATAGAAAACAAAGGTGTTATGACCGCTCTTTCTCCTTCACCTTCGATAAGCTCAAAAAGAGGCTCATCACTGGCCGAATAATGGTCAATGGTCATACCGCGCTTTTCGAGTTCCTGGAAAATTTTGAGGACTGCGTTCGACTCGTGAAGTTCCACACGGCGCGCTCGTCTTCGCAGATGCGGCGACACGGCCGTGGAACCGTTTCCGTTGGTCGGAGAACGACGTTCTGCTGGTGCCGGAGCAGCGCCTTCCAGTTCCGGTGTATCACCGTCGCCAAGCGGCACTTCGTCCTCATAGAGGTTAAGGTCCGGATTCTGGCTCGCGAAATCCCGCAGCGCGTCTTCGTCATGAAAATATCTGACGTATTCGTTGTTACCTTCGCGAATTTTGACAAGGTACTCAGGCAACTCTCCGGACGTCGGTTCGCGATGCGAAAGATAATCTTCGAAATCCCCGCCATGCCGCCGAATCGAGTCGCTCAATCGCGCCAGCTTCTCCAGCAAATCGAGCACAACGCTAAGCTGCTCTTTCGTGAATTCGCGACCATCCACCAGATGTTTCAGGGTGACTTCTTCGGCCCCTAGTGAGATCAGGATCTTATTAAGTTGCGCATCGTCATCCACATATTCTTCCCGTTTCTTTCGCTTGATCTGATAAAGGGGCGGCTGCGCAATATAAATGTGGCCACGCCGGACCAGCTCCGGCATCTGGCGGTAAAAGAATGTGAGCAACAGCGTTCTGATATGCGATCCGTCTACGTCCGCGTCGGTCATGATGATGATTCGACCGTAACGCAGCTTCTCCAGTGTAAACGAGCCTTCTACGTCGCCGTCGCCGATACCGGTGCCGATCGCCGTGATCATTGTCTGGATCTCGAGGTTCTGCAGCACCTTATCGAGCCGGGCTTTCTCAACATTCAGAAGCTTCCCTCGGATTGGTAAGATTGCCTGGAAACGTCGATCTCTGCCCTGTTTCGCCGAGCCGCCGGCGGAATCGCCTTCTACGATATACAGCTCGGTCAATGCAGGATCGCGCTCCGAGCAATCGGCTAACTTGCCTGGAAGTCCGCCTCCTGTTAATGCCGTTTTGCGGACCGCTTCGCGAGCCTTGCGCGCAGCTTCCCGGGCGCGGGCCGCCATCAGGCATTTTTCGATAATCTTTTTGGCGACCGCGGGATTCTCTTCGCAGTACCGTCCCAACCCCTCGTAGACAACCGATTGAACGACCGGCTTCACCTCGTTGTTCACCAATTTGCCCTTTGTCTGAGAGCTAAATCGCGGGTTCGTCAGCTTAATGCTTAGAACGCAAACAAGGCCCTCTCGCAAATCGTCACCGGTGAGTTCAGGATCCTTTTCTTTTAGAAGATTATTTGCTTTGGCGTAGTTCTTGATCGCACTGGTCACGCCCGCCTTAAGCCCTTCCAAATGGGTTCCGCCATCAATGTTCGCAATTGAATTGGCAAAGCACTGGATCTGTTCCGTGTAAGCATCGGTGTACTGAAGAACAACATCGACATAGGTCGCCTCCGGCTTGTCCTCGACCATCGCCTCACGCATGCCGCTCACCACAATCGGTTCCGGGTGAATCAATTGCTTGGTGACACCAAGCTCTTTCACGTATTCCCGAATCCCGCCTTTGTAGAGAAAGGTCTCTTTCCGGTGCGGCTCCGTTCGCTCGTCGACCAGATTGATCTCCAGACCCTTGTTCAAAAATGCAAGCTCCCGCAGCCTGGGTGCAAGCAGTTCGAACTTGAACTCAGTCGTGATTGTGAAGATTTCAGGGTCCGGCAAAAAAGTGATTGAGGTTCCGGACAGTTTCTTATTCTGGACCTCGCCAATGACCTCCAGCTTCCGGATAGTCTTACCCCTCGAAAAAACGATCAGGTAAAGTTTTCCGTCGCGCGTTACCTCAGCTTTGAACCACTCTGAAAGAGCGTTTACGCACTTAGCTCCCACTCCGTGAAGGCCGCCCGAATATTTGTACGCGCCCTGTCCGAATTTACCTCCCGCATGAAGATTAGTAAGGACCAACTCAATGGCGGGCATGTGGAACTTGGGGTGCATTTCCACCGGTATTCCACGCCCGTTGTCGCGAATCGAAACAGATCCATCGATGTGGACGGTCACATCGATTCGAGAACAAAAACCCGCCAGGTGTTCGTCGATAGAGTTATCCAGGACCTCGAAGACGCAGTGATGCAATCCGCGTTCATCAGGGTCTCCTATATACATTCCCGGGCGCTTCCGGACCGCCTCTAACCCCTCGAGTTTGTCAATCTGCGCCGCGCCGTAATTCGAAATATCAGACATATCTGAGAGTCGGGCCACCGAGTACAAAGCGGGCCCAAAACACCTACTGAACCAGGGCATTATTTTAGGTTGTTCACGAGCATTTTGCAAGCAAGTAAGAAACACTAGATGTTGTGGTTTTGCGACTATGTCCATCCCATAGATTGGGGAATTTCGGAGGCGATGGCGGCGCTCAAAGGGTTGCTTCGCGACTGGCGGCGCAAGCCTCTTCAAAAGATTCGGTTGCGGCGGAGTCTTGTTCTGAAGTCTATTCCCGGCATGGACACCTATGACTTCGTGGTCATTGGCGGTGGAAGTGCTGGCTATACCGCTGCATCCACAGCGGCCGCTCTAGGGCTGAAAACGCTGTGCATCGATGGCGGAAAAGAAATCGGCGGCCTCTGCATTTTGCGCGGATGCATGCCTAGCAAGACCTTGATTGAATCTGCGAACCGGTTTCTTACTCTGCGTCGTGCCGAGGAATTTGGCCTGAGCGCCGGCCACTTAGGCTACGACGCTGAGGCGATCATCGCGAGAAAGCGGCGACTGATTGGTGAGTTTGCCGATTATCGTGCGCAGCAGCTGCGGAAGGGACCGTTCGACTTCGAACGTGGTATCGCCGAATTCATTGACCCGCATACGCTCCGCATCCGCGTGCTGGTTGGAGGGGAGCGCATTGTCAGGGCAAAGACGGCCGTTATCACAACCGGCTCCGTTATCAATATGATCGATTTGCCCGGTTTGCAGGAGATCGGCTTTGTCCACAGCGACCTTGCTCTCGATTCGATGCGTATCCCTAAATCGGTCATTCTGTTGGGAGGAGGCGCTATCGCTCTCGAGTTTGCGCATTTCTATGAAGCGCTTGGCACAAAAGTCACGATCCTGCAGCGAAGCTCGCAAGTTCTAAAAGAGGCAGACGTTGACGTTGCTGAGGCTGCCGTCTCAGCATTGCGCCATCGAGGGGTCGAGGTGATTTGTGGGACAAAACTGTTACGCGCAGAACCGAGCGGGAACGCAAAACGGATTGTGTATGAGAAGGGCAGTCGAGAGAATTTTGTCGAAGCAGAAGAAGTCTTTTACGCGCTGGGAAGGCGGGCTTCTGTCGACGGACTAAATCTCCCCGCCGCCGGCGTGAAAGGAACAGATATGTGCCCGATTGAAAGCAACGCGGCGATGCAAACATCGCAACCCCATATTTTTACTGCTGGGGATGCTACCGGCATGCATGAGGTAGTCCACATTGCGATTCAACAAGCCGGCGTTGCAGCCAGAAATGCAGCGCGCGTTTTGAACGGAGAACAGCTGGAGGGAATCGACTACCGGTTGAAACTGTTCTGCATTTTCTGCGAACCGCAGATAGCAATGGTCGGCCTGACCGAGAAAGAAGCTGCTGAGCGTGACATAAACGTGCGCGTGGCCAAATACCAATTCGCCGATCATGGCAAATCGATGATTCGCGGTGAAACCGATGGTTTCGTTAAACTGATTGTAGAGGCAGCAACTGGAGAAATTGTTGGTGGTGCTGTCGTTGGACCGGAAGGTGCCGACCTGATTCACGAAATTTCTGTAGCCATGCATTTCCGGGCAACCGCCGCTACGCTGGCCGCGATTCCGCATTACCATCCGACATTGAGCGAGATTTGGACCTATCCGGCGGAAGAATTAGCGCCGACAACGCCGGCAGCGCCGACATTGCCAACCGCCGAGGGCCCTCGTTGAACGCACCGGAGCGAGCTTGTTTTCGGTTGTCGGCGATGCCGGCGATGTCGTGCGATGTC
>JBPYFC010000243.1:0-3601 GCA_051984705.1 Chthoniobacterales bacterium
GCTAACGGCCCTGTCACAATGGTCTGCTGCTTGGGTTGACCGTTATCCGCCACACCCATCGCGGCAGGCTCCAAAGTCGAGACCTGGTAAGCGCTCTCGTAGGTCATCGGACTGCCTTGCTGCAAAAAGACCAGTGACAGCACAAAGGCACAGGGCAGGAACATGTACATTACTACCCGCCACATATCCTGGAAGAAGTTTCCGAGATGGGAATCGCCACGCAGAGCCCGTATGATTGCGGTAAGACCACAAAATCCTATGGATGCGGAAAGAAAGAAATTCGTAATGGAGAATAAAAGCTGACTAAAGTTGGAGAAGTGCTGGTCGCCCGAATAATGCTGTAAGTCGGTATTCGTCATGAAAGACACCACCGTGTGAAAGATGGTAGTTGGCGACAACATTCCCCGCCCCAGGGAGTTGAGTGGCATCCAGGGCTGAAGCGATAAAACGACGAAACCGAAAACAAAAAGCACCGTATTAAAGATCAATAGGGAAACGGCGTACTGTTTCCAGTTCTGCGGCCCGCTGTTCAGCCTTGCTTCGATCCAGCGCAAAAATCCCGGCGCGCGGTAGCTGCCATTCATGATCCAGGCGAGATACTTACTCTGCGGGATAGCCAGGAGTGCGGTTAGGACAAGGATTGAAATGGGTAAAAGCCACATTGCTCGAATAGAGTTAAGATTGATTCAACAAGATTATTTAATGGTGGCTAACAGAGAGGCTCGCTTAGAACCATTCTGGCCGCACCAGCGCGACAAATAAGTAGATGAATAACAAGAGGGAAATAACGGCGGTTAGAAAGATCATCTTCGATTTCGGGTTAGATTTTCTCGCACGCTTTCAAAAAGAGAAAGCACAGTCCCATGGAGACGAAGCCAAGGACAAACATCCCCGGTAACCAAATTTCAACTGGCATAGTAAATAAACGTAAAATGGGGTACGCGCTCGCTGGCCGGCAAGGGGCCTTATGAGCAGAGTAATAACCAGAATCCCGTTTCAGCGTTAGAGGGTCGCTAAAAGCAAGACTCCCGACTTTTAATTTCCGAATGGTTAGTTAGCTAATCTCGTGCCAACAAGGATCAGCGGTGTCGTTATTCAAGGCAGACCCAGTGACAGTGAGGCGAATCGTGGCAAAGCGTATCACTGGCGACCTGGTAGTTGCATCGCAGAACGCGATATTGATCCAGATTGCGCCTCGCAAAGTGCGAGGTTTTGTCGGATGGCGAGGTGCTAACCGATGGGTTCAGGCTCAGCAAGCTCGGCCCTACCGTCGCTGGACTCAAATTCGTCATACGTTTGGTAAATCCGCCCGACGTCTGTCGGCAGGCGAACGCCTGGCAGCCGCCCTCGCGGAACGCCGAACTAGGAACTCCGAACGCGAACCGCGGGAACTCTATACGATCACCAGATCGACCCCGGGTAATTCGCGCATCAGCTCGTCATGCAGGGGCCGGCTGAACAACCGGAACCGTTTACCTGACCGCCCGAGGACGACGTGGGTAATTCCATACTCCTTTACAAAGGAAATCAAGGCCTGCGCCACCTGTTCATGCTTCAGCAAGATCACAAGTCCGCCCATTTTTTGAGCTGCTTCCAAGGTGTCCGAGACCCGGCGTTGCACTTCTGCGTCGATTTTGACCGCCGATTCCTCAGGGGTCCGAACGTAAACCGCATACCATTGCGCATTGAGTTGCGCGGCCAATCGGGCTGTTTTGCGTAAGAGACGCCCCGGATCCGGTCCACGGCTGCTGATTGCTACCATCACTTGACCGAGCCCGCCGACGTTCGTTTCTTGTTCCGACGCCTCGCGCTGTTTCCGGTCCAGAATGTTGGCGGTTTCGCTCAGCGTCATTTCGCGCAGCCGGGTAAGATTCTTGGTCGTAAAAAAGTTCATGAGCGCAGCTTCCACGCGCTCCTTCGGATAGATTTTGCCGGCCTCAAGCCGTTCCTGAAGGTCTTCGGCAGGCAAATCGATATTCACGATCTGGTCCGCCTTCGCGATAATTTCGTCCGGTACGCGTTCCTTGACGCGCACCCCGGTCGCTTCTTCCACGATATTGTAGAGCGACTCGAAATGTTGCACATTCACCGTCGTAATGACGTTGATACCCGCCCGTAGCAAATCCTCTACGTCTTCATAACGCTTGCGATTGCGACTCTGGGGCGCGTTGGTGTGAGCCAGTTCGTCAACCAAAGCCACGGTCGGCTTTCGTTCGAGAACAGCGTCTACATCCATTTCGCGCAGGGTGATCCCATGATGATGGGCGACAAGCGGTGGAACGATTTCCAGGTCCCCGATCTGCGCAATCGTTTCCGGACGGTCGTGAGGCTCGACGTAGCCGATCACCACATCCAGACCCTGGCGTTTAAGCCGATTGCCTTCGATCAGCATTTGATAAGTCTTCCCGACTCCGGCACACGGTCCCAGGTAGATTTTCAGTTTCCCGAGCTGCTGGCGCCGAATGATCGTAAGAAAGTCATCCGCGGTTGGTCGCAAGCCCGAGCTTTCTGTCGTAGCCATGTTTTTCAGCATGGAGGGCTACGCTCCGTCGTAGCCATTGTTCGTTGCGTCAAAGATCTTACGGTGCTGACGGAGCATCGCCCTCCAAGAAGCACTCATCTTATCAAACGGCACGCCTGTCCAACCGGAGTTGGACAGGCGGCCTGCTTACCCGTGTCCCAGTAGAAGGGTTATTTCCTGGTGTTGGCGAGCCCATCCAAGGCCAGATTCAACTTTAACACGTTCACCCCTGGGTCACCTCCGATGAAGCCCAAAAGCGGCCGGTCGGTCGCCTTGGCGACCTCTGCCCTGACAGCTTCTTCGCTCAGGCCGCGTTCTTTGGCTACCCGTGGAATCTGTAATTCGGCATTCTTGATACTGATATGAGGATCCAATCCGCTGCCGGAGGAAGTCACGGCATCGGCCGGGACCAGCGCATCAGCCGGCAACCCGTTCTCCTTGCGGTAGGTTTCGACATTGCTCTTGATCGAGTCCATCAGCTTCTGCGAGGTAGGCGCCAGGTTCGTACCACCAGAATTCAGGGTGTCATATCCGACTCCCGCGGCAGAGGGCCGAGGATGAAAGTATTTGGCGGCGCTGAACCCTTGCGCCAGCAGCTCAGAACCGACTATCTGGCCATTACTCTCGGCCAGACTTCCGTTAGCCTGCCGCGGGAATAAAAGCATTCCCAGCCCCCAGATTAGCACCGGATAAATGCCGCTCACCACGATACAAAGGACGACTGCGGCGATCATCGCAGTCCAGAACTCTTTGAGAAACGTTTGCATAGGATTAAATGAATGAAACTAGGCCAGGCCAATGGCGGTAATGATTAGGTCGATCAGCTTGATTCCAACGAAAGGCAGCACGACACCCCCGGCGCCGTAGATCAGAAGATTTCGGGCCAAGATCTTGGCCGCTCCCAAAGGCCGGAATCTGACTCCTTTCAGGGCCAGAGGAATCAAGGCAATGATGATGAGCGCATTGAAAATCACCGCGCTCAGGATCGCGCTTTGCGGCGATTTCAGAAACATGATGTTCAATGGGGCTATCTGCCGAAAGGTGCCAACCAGCATGGCCGGCAAGATGGCAAAATATTTG
>JBPYFC010000244.1:0-16810 GCA_051984705.1 Chthoniobacterales bacterium
TTCAGTCGCGTGCTTGGCAAACCGGTTAAGTTTCAACAGCTTCCGATGCCGCTGGTTCGAGTTGTGTTGGGTAAAGAGCTTTACCAGATGTTCCGTTGGTTCAATCAGGAAGGTTTTAGAGCTGACATCAAAGAACTGCGCCGTTGCTACCCCGAGTTGCATCTTCAGACCTTAGAGGAATGGCTGCGCAACGAGGGCTGGCACAAACGAGTTCGCCGAGTTCGGCCTCCCAGACAAGAAAACGTTCGGAGCTAACGACTGTTGTAAACTAGAACTCTCGCTTCTTTCGATCCTCGGTGAGGCGCAGCAACGAAAAGCTTGTTCCACTCGGGAACGAAAAAACCGGTTCGCGCTCCGGGCGCTGTCGGTATTTTTGCCACGCTGGCGTAATGGTCAGGATCAGTCTGGCGGAAGATCTCAATCGCGCCTTCTCCTCCAATAACGTAAACAAGGCTTTTTGGAGCGTCATAAAAAATGTCGTCGGTGTCGCCGACGGTCGGAAGACTCGCTTTGACAGCGCCAGAAACGGTATCTAACACAACTAGGCGAGCCGGCAATCTGCAGCCGACGAAAAGCCGTTTGCGGTCGACGTCCACAGCCATCGGATAGTTAGCAACTGTCCGTCCAACTCCCCATTTAGCGATCACTGATCTTTTTTTTCGATCAACCACGGCTACTCCGAATTGCTTCGGCACATTCACAAACACACGATCGCCTGGGTCTTCAAACAGGAATGATTCCGGGTGCGTGCCCAGCGAAATTGTTCCGGTTGGTTGACCATCCGAATTAATGACCGCAATCCCGCCGGAACCGAAACCGACCCAGATATCACCGGTCTGTTGGTCGAAACGGACATTGTCGGCGTCGCTGCCTAAGGACAATGTGTTCTGAAGACTCAGGGATTTGCTATCGTAGATGCGGAGCTTGCCGTCTCCTGCCGTGGCAACATATAAGCGGCCCTTCTTCGCATCATAACAGACACCTTGTGGTTCCTGGAGTCCTTTGATTTCGCCACTGCGTTGGCCGAGTTCAGCATCAATGACTTGAACCGAGCCAGCTCCGAGGGCGGCGACGAACAGTTTGTGCCCGGCTGTATCTACAGAGAAATGATCGATTCTTCCGTCGACCCCAGGTAAAGGGATTTCCTTCTCCAGACGGAGCGGCGCCGCGGGTTCCGCGAGACTCACAAACGACAGACAGTTGAGAACAGCGAAAATCATTGCTTTCATGGGCAATCACTTTGTTAAGAACTGCAGACCGAGATATGCTGCGAAATGTGTGCTACCGACCATATCGCGGCCGGTGCTCCACAAAAGGTTCGTGTGTTGGTTTAACTTCAAAATTCCGCCGACATTGAATCCTACCTCTGGTCGTCCGCCTTGTTCTTGCGGCGTATTACCAAACAGCTCCGCGCCAAAAGATATTCGTTGGGTTAGGTCTCGCTGCAGAGCAGCTCCGGCGAACCAGGCGCTGCGGCCCTCAGCAGCCGTATGCCACCAATGTCCAATTTCTGCGTAGCTGGTCCATTGCTCCCAGCTTTTCTGTATCACTAACGGGAGTAGATATGCGGCATGACCTTCGCCAAGACCGCGACGACGATCTCCGACTGGCAACTGGATCTGCGGATAGGTCCCGACCTGTAATCCAGATTTTTCGTTCGATAAAAACCGCCATTTGACGCCGACCAGTGGGTCTCCGAATCCGGCTGCGTGATTTTGATCTGTCCGCTCGATTCGGATTGGTATTTCGAACTTCAGTTGCAGGTCGGGCAATCCGTAGTTCAGATCTAACAGCGGCGTATCTAATTCAGTCCCTGCTGCGGTGTGCTGGACGATGAAAGGCATATTGATTTCCCATCCGCCCGGAGGAGGTGGCTCCGGATCATCTGTTATGAAAGGTGGACCGGCCAAGGCGCTGTTTGTTCCTAGAAACGAGCAGCAAACGGTAGCGATCAGCACGCACGCAGCCGGCTCAATCAACGCTGTCAAGCGGTGCATTCCAATAGTTGTAATACCGTCGCTTTTTGTCCACGGGTGGAGAGTTTGATTTCTCTATCGTTTGAGATTGCTCTAGTTTTTTGCGGTTGATGGTTGGCTGTCGATAGCGCTTTTGACCGCCTGCGCTAAGGTCAGGGACTTTCCTCGCCCGTAGTAGGGAAAGAATTGACTTTCATTCGCAGACTCCTACTAAGCACGCTGTGTTATACGTGTTACATCAAGAAATAGACGTGTCAAGGCAGCAAAACGTTCTCAATTGCCGAGGACTATCGGGCAAAATTGTGGGTCGCCCGACCGCGGCCTGTCAACCGTTGTTCGTTGAGGGCGTGGCGTGCGCCGGGTTCAGGTCGCGCAGGAGCGCGAACCCTACCAGCAATCGGCTCGGGCAATCGTAAGGTTGCCGCCCGCGCGCAAACGGTCGACGGAAGACAGAAGACGGTTGACGGTTAACCGCCGGCCGCGCTAGCGGCCGGTGAGTGTCTGCCACAAGAGATAGGCGTTCAGCAGAGCGATCGCTCCGGCCAGAGTCCATCCGACGATCTTAACCCATCGCGGATTGACGAACTCGCCCATCTTGGTTTTATCCCCAGTGAACATTACCAGAGGAATAACGGCGAAGCTGAGCTGCATGCTGAGGATGACTTGACTGAAGATAAGCAGCTGAGCGGTTCCGTTTTCCCCCATGAGAGCGGTAACGATCACTGCCGGGATGATCGCAATCAGCCGAGTGATCAGGCGTCGCAGGAACGGGTGAAGACGCAGGCGCAAAAAGCCTTCCATTACTACTTGCCCGGCCAGCGTACCGGTCAGGGTAGAGTTTTGACCCGAAGCAAGCAGGGCAACCGCGAATAAAATGCTGGCGGCACCCATACCCAGCAAAGGGCTCAACAATTTGTAGGCATCCTGGATCTCGGCGACCTCATGATGACCACTGCGGTAAAACGTGGCTGCGGCGACGATGAGAATCGCAGCGTTAATGAAAAGGGCAAAAGACAATGCGACGGAAGAATCGATTGTTCCGTAAAAAATCGCCTCCCGTTTGCCTTTAGGCGTCAGGGCATAATGACGTGTCTGCGCAATCGAAGAGTGGAGATAAAGATTGTGAGGCATCACTGTTGCGCCCAGGATGCTGATTGCCAGATAAAACATCTTCGGGTCGTGCAAGATCGCCGTCGACGGAATTGAAGAGAGCGCAATCGCGCCAAAGTCAGGTTTCGACAGAAACATCTGGATGCCGAAGCTGACCGAGATTATCCCGATCAGCGTCAGCACGAGCGCCTCGATAAAACGAAAGCCGCGGCTTTGCAGATATAGAATCGCCAGAACATCGCACGCCGTCAGACAGACACCCCAGATTAGCGGTAACCCGAAGAGCAAGTTGAGAGCGATCGCGGAGCCGATCACTTCAGCCAAGTCACATGCCGCGATAGCGATCTCGCATCCGATCCAAAGGGGAAATGCAACTGCAGGATGGAAATGGTCCCGGCATGCTTGAGCCAAGTCTCTTCCGGTAGCCACTCCGAGTTTGAGTGCCAGATGCTGCAGAAAGATCGCCATCAAGCTCGAGATGATGACGACAGAAAGTAAAGTGTAATTGAACGCGGAACCGCCGGCCAGATCGGTGGCCCAGTTGCCTGGATCCATATAACCGACTGCGACCAGGTACCCGGGTCCGGAGAATGCGAGTAGCTTGCGAATGATGCCCCACCAGCCCTGGCCGCCCCTGGGAACTCGGACCGAGCGATAGACTTCGGGTAACGAGGGAACCGTCCGAGGAAACCGCCAACCTCGGTCTTGGGCAATCACTTCACTAGGGTCAGCTATATGGTTCATACATCAGGTAGGCGTCGCCATAATCTCGCCTAACATTAATAGTCTCACCTAAATTTATTGTCAACTGAGTCAAACGCCAGCGTCCTCCGAAGCCTCGGCGAAGGAGGATCACGGCGTTCCTACTAGCTCCTGACTCCTAGCTCCTGTATCCTTCCCTATCGTGCATTACATCCGTGCCATCTACGCTCCGAGAGTAGGCGTCTCCTGGACTAACCAGACGATGTTCGCCGCAATCTCCGAGCGCCTGGAGGCGCTGGAGGAGAGCGAGAAGGAAAAGAGCGCGCTGCTCGATTTTGCTCGTCTGCTGTTGATCGGCAATCGCGATCGGTTCGTGCAGAACGAACGCTTTTTGTGGCAAGAAACGTTTTCCGATCACGCGACCTCGTTTCAGGCCGCAATTGAGGAATCGGCTTCTGCGATTTGCGCTGAGATTGAAGCGACCCCGCCGGACAGGCCTTTTGACGCGGTCTTCGGGATTTCAAGCGAAGGCATGCTCTTGCCGGGAATTGCGGAAAGAGTCGTTTCTAAGCTCGGGAAGCTAGCCGGCAATAGAACGATGCAACTGGATATTGGCAGCGCGGGCTGTACCGCCACAACGCGCGCTATTCAACTCGTTGCGGGCTCTGACATTGAGAACGCTCTCATCGTTGCGATGGAGCCCACTTCCACCATGGCCGACCCGAAGAGTATCGCGCGCTCGAATTGGCAAGGGATTTGTACCTTTGGTGACGGAACAGCAGCCGCATGGATTTCCAAAGAACCGGGTTATCGCGCGATTGCCATTGATCGGACCGCGGCCTGGCGCGGAGAAGCGAGCGATTTGATCCAATGGCATTGGGGTAGCGACTATTATCGCTTCGGAATCGCCGAGCCTGGACAGTTCGAGACAAAAGTCCGGCACGAGGTTCTTCAGGCAATTGCTGCTTTACAGATAGAGAAGGTGCCCGGAGCGCGTTGGGCGATTCATCCGGCCGGTGTGCTTCTTCTGGTCAGTCTGGCGAAAAAGCTGGGAATTGACCGTGCAACTCTTGAACCCTCCATTGATCATTTTCGGTCTTGCTCAAACATGAGCAGTGTTAGCATTTTGCACATCCTGGCCGGGCTGATGGCCAGCGTGAGATCTGGGGAAACGATTCAATGGCTTTCCATGGGAGCAGGCTTTCATGTAGCCTATGGAATTGGTACTTGCGTCTAGAGGGCGGACAATCGGCCAGAAATTTTTATGACTGATCGGAAACAAGTGTTGGAAGCAATGTCCGAGTTTTTTGCGGAAAATTTTCCGGATATTCCGCGGGATAACTTTGAAGGCATGAAAGCTGGGGAAGTAATTCAGCAGAGCCTGGATCTGGTAGAGTTTGTTCTGCACCTCGAGGAACGGCTTGGGGTTGAGATCAATATCAATACGTTGGGCGAAAAATTGATCACCAAGACCTTTGGGGAGCTGGCGGATGACTTAGCGGCGATGACCAAGGCGTAGGCAACGTCGTCAACGCCGCGGATGATCACGCAAAGGCGCCAGAAGAAGGACCTCACGCCAAGGCGCAAAGACGCAAAGGTTTAGAGGTTGGGAAGAAGAGAGCTGTGGAGGAGCGGGCGGATAAAACAAACCATGTGCTAGGCCACCCCTCAGCAAGCTTCGCCCTAATAAGCGCGTGCAATGCTCTATCGCCGGTAGGGCCACGATGTATCACGACCTCGGCCGTTAAACCGTGACAAAGCATGGTTTTAGCAACCGAAAACGTTTCTTCTCTCCAATTTCAAAACCTTTGCGTCTTGGCGTGAGATCCTTCTGTGCGCCTTGGCGTGATGTCCCGCCCAAAAAAGCCCTTGAAGTTTGGGTGAAAGCCCCTATTTTCACCCCTCTTTAGAATTTATGGCATCGAGTGATAACATTGATCTGACTGGGTTCCGACTGCATGCGCAGGATACAGGGAGTGCGGATGTCCAGATCGCGATCCTGACCCGTCGTATCAACCAATTAACCGATCATTTGAAGGGGCACCGAAAAGATCACTCGTCCCGACGCGGTCTTTTGAAGCTGGTAGCCACTCGGAGAAGCCTTCTCGATTACCTGAAGCGTACTTCGCAGGATCGCTACAAGGTGGTCATCGAAAAATTGAATTTACGTAAGTAACGAAGAGCCGCAGATTTAATGCGGCTTTTTTGTCAAACCCAAACGAAAACCAAGACCTCCGGGATTAACCTGCCTGTCCGATATAGCCTTCTCCTCCGCCGAAATCACGGGGGACGCGCTGGCGATGTCGGAAGCGGCCTTGTCTTAGGTCTGAGCCCCGAAAATTGTCGGGGTTCAGACCTACGAACAAAGGCCGAGTTCGACGGTTATCTTGGAGGCTCATTCTGTTATGCAACATCGAGTCTCGAAAATTATCGGCTCTACTGATCTCATTATCGAAACAGGGAAACTCGCGAAACTCGCGGATGGCTCTGTCACGGTTCGCTCCGGCGATTCAATCATCCTGGTTAGCGCGGTCTCTGCGACCGCCGTAAAGGAAGGCCAGGACTTTTTTCCGTTCACAGTTGATTACCGGGAAAAAGCTGCCGCAGCGGGCAAGTTTCCGGGTGGCTATTTCAAACGCGAAGGGCGTCCAACGGAAAAAGAAACGCTGACGTCGCGGATGACCGATCGTCCGCTCCGTCCGCTGTTTCCAAAGGGCTACTTTTACGATACCCAAATCATAAGCATCCTGCTCAGCGCAGACGGCGAGAACGACCCGGATATCCTGAGTATCAACGGTGCTTCGGCTGCACTTTGTGTGTCGGATATTCCATTTGACGGCCCGATCGGTGCGGTACGCGTTGGTCGTATCAACGGAGAATTCGTAGCGAACCCTACTCACACTCAACGGCAATCGAGCGATCTGGATCTGGTCTACGTGGGTAGTTGGGATGACGTGATCATGATCGAGGGAGCAGCTGACGAGATCCCTGAAGACGATTTTGTGCGTGCGCTCGAGTTTGCGCATCCATTCGTGCGCCAGATCATCGAAATGCAGCGCGAACTGACTTCAGTTGCAGGCAAACCGAAGCGGGAGGCTGAACTGCTTCGTGTGCGCGACGATCTCCTCGAAATTGCCTACCGGGTTGCCGGGGGCCGAATTGAGGCGGCGTTGTATACGCCTGGCAAAGTCGCTCGCACCAAAGCGGTCGACGCCCTCCGCAAAGAGGTTGAAACGACCATTTTGGCCAAATACGCAGACGCCACTCCATTCGAAATTTCGCAGGCGTTCGATTATCTACAAAAGAAGGCGTTCCGAATCAGTATTCTTGATCGCCAAACCCGTTGTGACGGGCGGAGTCTACGCGATATCCGGCCACTGACCGCTGAGGTTGGTTTACTACCGCGATCCCATGGCTCGGCGCTGTTCGCTCGTGGTGAAACTCAAGCGCTTGCGTTAGCGACTCTTGCTTCAGGCGAAGAAGCTCAGGCGATTGATGGTTACACCGGAGGCGAACAATCGAAGCGCTTCATTCTGCATTATAATTTCCCGCCGTTTAGCGTCGGCGAAACCGGCCGGTTTGGCGCTGCCAGCCGTCGCGAGATCGGTCACGGCGCATTGGCTGAGCGTTCTATCGAACCTGTGATTCCGCCGGAATCGCAATTTCCTTACGCGATTCGGGTGACAAGCGAGGTGATGGAATCCAACGGGTCAACTTCGATGGCTACTGTCTGCTCCGGAGTGATGGCATTGATGGATGCCGGTGTGCCGATTCGAAAACCGGTTGGTGGTATTTCGGTCGGTTTGGTCACCGAGTTCGACGGCGACCAGTTGAAACGTTACACGACGCTGACAGACATCATCGGGTCGGAAGACCACTTCGGCGACATGGACTTCAAACTATGTGGCACCAAAGATGGTGTTACCGGATTCCAGCTCGATCTGAAATTGCCAGGGCTCTCTCATAAGATCATGGTGGAAGCCATTTATCAGGCACGTGACGCGCGCATGAAGGTTTTGGATGTAATGGCAGAAGCGATCAAAGCTCCGCGCACAGAACTGAGCCAATACGCGCCGCGTATTGAGACCGTGAAGATCCATCCGGACAAGATCGGTTTGTTAATTGGTCCTGGAGGAAAGACAATTAAAGGGATCGTGGCGGAGACCGGTGCAGAGATTAACATCGACGACGACGGATCTGTTCACATCTATTCCGCCAGCCGTGATAGCCTCAACCGCGCGAAAGAGATCATCACAGCCATGACCAAAGAGATCGAAGTGGGCGAGACCTATCATGGCCGCGTGGTTTCGATTAAGGAATTTGGCGCGTTTGTGGAAGTTCTGCCTGGGAAAGACGGCTTGGTGCACATCTCCGAGCTGGCAGATTTTCGGGTTAAAGCCGTTGAGGACGTGGTAAAGATTGGCGATCTGATCTGGGTGAAATGCATCGGGATCGATGACAAAGGCCGCGTCAAGCTCAGCAGAAAAGCGGCCATGAGAGAGCGGAATACCGAGGCTGAAAGCGCTCTGCAGGAGCAGGAGCACTAATAATATTCATCGAGACGGCGATACTGCGATAGGGCGAGACGGCGATTGATAGATGTTGCGAAACGTCTTAGAACGTTGACGCTCTTGCCGTGCCCCAAATGATCCCGTCGATTGCCTCGGCCCATCGATCCGTCGCCGTCTCGCCCGCTCGCCGTCTCGCCGTTTCGCTGGTCCTCATTCTTCTGATTTGGGCCGGGATCTATCTTCCAAAACTAGGGAGGATGGAGCTGCACGGGGAAGAAGGGCGGCGTATTCTACCCGGTGTCACGATGTTGGAGACGAGGAACTGGTTGGTTCCCTACGTGGGCGGAAAGCCGTATCTGAGAAAGCCGCCAATGGTGAATTGGCTGGCGGCAATCAGTTTCAAGGCTACTGGCAACCAGGCCGAATGGTCGGCTCGGTTGCCATCAGTGATCGCCGTTTTGCTGTTGACCCTCGGTGTGTACCTGTGCAGCCGGCGCTGGTTGGGCGAAGACCACGCGTTGCTTGCAGCAATAGCTATCCTCTCGACCGTCTGTTTGTTAGACAAGGGCCGCCTGATCGAGATTGAAGCGTTATATGTTGCGAGTTTCGGGCTGGGGTTGGTGGTGTGGCTTGGCGCACGAGCGTTGTGGTTGCGCTGGATTCTTTCCGCACTGCCATTGGGTTTCGGCCTTTTGTTGAAGGGCCCGCTTCACCTTCTATTCTTCTACGCAATTGTCGTATTGATTCTGTGGCGTCAGCGAAAGTTGAGCGAACTCCTATCGTTTGCCCACTTGTGCGCGGTCGTACTGATGATCGCGATGTTTGCAGCCTGGGCGATCCCTCATTTACAGACACCAGAAGCGCGCACCGCAACCAAAGAGTGGTCGGACCAGTTTACCGGCCGGCTGGCGCTCCAGGAATTTCATTGGAAAGATTGGTTGCTGAATTATCCGCGGGCGCTATCCAATTTTCTGCCGTGGCTTCTGTTCCTGCCCTTTGGCAGGGGCTTGGAGGGGCGAAGTAACCAAGAAAATGAACCATTCATCTTTGGCCTGGAGTTCGGTTCGTTAACTACGTTCCTGATCGTGATGCTGGCGCCTGGGGCATTGCCCAGGTATACCATGCCATTACTCGTGCCCGTCTGTTTGCTCGCAGCCTACCGAATCAAACAAGCGCCATCGTTAAGTCAGCCGTGGAAGTACATGCTGACGGGGCTGACAGCCGTTTTACTCTTGGCATCGGCCGTCGGTTTTTTCTTGTCAAACGAGCGGATTTTTATCGGTTTCGCTGTGATCCTGTGCGGCGCCAATCTCCTTTTGTTAGGTCCGCTTCGGTATCGTAATGCGGAATCGGAAACTACGACTCTAGCTGTCGGGAGCGGGATTCTAACGGTCGCGGCAATGTTTTTCTATGCGGATGCCATTCTCCCGCGATTGCCGGAAACTCTACGACAGCGGGCAGCTCTTATCGCGAAAATCGTTCCTCCAGGTGAGACCATTTACGCTGTCGATCCAGGACCCCAGCCATTGTTTTTTTACCTTCGAAAACCGTGGTCCTACATTGCGGATTGGAATCAACTGCCACCAAGCGCGAAGTATGTACTCGCAGGCGGGAGAAATGAACCAGGGCTTGCTCAACGATTCGGGCAGAACGCTCAGTTGCTGCTCAGTTACCGGGACAGAGGAGAGAAAGAGTTCAGCTTGTATAGCATTGGGTCTAAATGAGACAACTGGGCCCGGTCACCAATGAAGATTAAGCGGTCCTGCAAGATTTCCCTCGCTCTGTTGGGCCTTAGCACCTTGTTTCTGAGCGGCTGCGACCATGGTCCCAGCCTCGAACAAAAACAGGCTTGGTTGCTGGAACAGGAAACGAAAGCTGCCGATAATTTGACGCCTCAAGACAAGGAGGCTGCAGAGTGGGAGTACAACAACTGGACGCCAGAAGAAAAGGCGGCTCGGGAACAAGAGAGCCGTCAACGAGGTTACAGGGATGATCCCCGGCTTCCTTGGTGGGTGTACTGGATGATTTTTAATGCGCTGATGTCGCCGTACAACATGTACACTGGCTTCCGCCCCTCCTATTATTATTCGCCCTCTTTCCAGACTTATCAGCGGCGTTTCACCTCAGGATCGAGCGACGGATTCGTTTCCAAAGGAAGCGGTAGCTTTGATGGACGCGGCTCGGCCGTGACAAGGGGCGGGTTCGGGTCGAGAGCGAGCGGAAGGGGTGCAAGTTCATAGGGCGGGCCATGCAAAGGGTCCTGGATATACCACGTCCGAACTGGGTGAGCCGGGTCGAGGAGCAAGGGTTGTCTTATCACACGCACACTCAGGCAGGAGTCGCCGTTCCATACTGGTTCGAAAGTGCTCACTACGAATTTTCGATGGTCGAAATCGATCGGATCGAGCAGGTCACAAATATTCTGCACGAGATGTGCATCAAAGCGGCGGAACGAATCATTGAGAAGGGTTGGATCACCACGAGACTGGCTTTGCCTGAAAGCGCTGTTCCGTTGATTGAGAGTTCTTGGGAAAAAGATGAGAGGTCGCTGTACGGAAGAATTGATTTTTCGTACAACCCTTCGTTAAGCGAACATCCGAAATTCCTCGAGTACAACGGGGACACACCGACTGGGCTCCTTGAGACAGCGGTGATCCAATGGTTCTGGTTAACAGATCGGTTTCAGACGGAGTTGGACCGCAAGCAGGTCGATCAGTTCAACTCAATCCATGAAAGCCTGATCGATACCTGGAAATTGATTGGGTCCGGTTCGGCAAAAGTCCATTTTACCGGATGCAGTGATGTTCCGGAGGATCATCAGACTTTGCTTTATCTCGCGGACACCGCTTCACAAGCCGGGAAACAGGTAGAGCTGATCGATATCTCGCGAATCGGCTGGAACGGTTCACTGCGGCATTTCTGGGGCGAGACCGATCCTCTCGATGCGGTGTTCAAGTTGTATCCCTGGGAAGATCTATTCTTGGAAGAATTTAGTAGGTACCTCGGGGTCTCGCCCACCGTCTGGATCGAGCCTGCCTGGAAAATCCTGGTCGCGAACAAAGCGGTGTTACCCATTCTTTGGGAAATGTATCCAGACCATCCGAACCTCCTGCCAGCGTACGATCGACCGGATCGTCTGAACGATTCTTTCTCGAAGAAAGCCCTTTATTCACGTGAGGGGGCAAACATGGTCCTTCGTCATGATGGCAAAGAAATTTCCACTGGAGGCAGGTATGCCGATGGGCCGTTTGTTTATCAGGCGTATCATGCGCTGCCGGACTTTAACGGTAACCGGCCCGTCATAGGCTCCTGGGTGGTCAACCACGAAGCGCACGGAATGGGTATACGCGAGTCGAATACGGAAATCACGGATGATTTCAGCCGATTCGTTCCGCACATTATCCGTGATCGGGCACAAGGGAGTTCGTTCGAAGAAGAGTACGGAATTTCGTGAGGGGGCTGCGTTCTGAGCGCAGCCCTCACGTCGACCTGAAAGGTCAATCCGCCAATGGCCGATGAAGCTGGAAGCTTCGCTGGTCAATCCTCCGGATTGAGCTTCCGGCTCGACGTTGATCGCCGCTCCACGCCGTCCGACGCTTCCCCCTACCCTAAAACGGACAAATGGCGTAAGACGGATCCAAGTATGGATCCTGAACTTCCTGTTATTCAAGCGAGACTATCTCACGAAGATGATCTGATTAATCACCGCATTTCATGGCTGATGAATTCACAATCCTTTTTGCTGACGGCGTACGCGATCACGCTCAACGGTTTGGCCGGAGGCACAGGTCGCCCTGAGGGCGCGGTTCAGCGAAAGCTGCTTCAACTCTTGCCGACGACAGGAATTGCATGCGTCATCCTCGTGGGGATTTCCGTTATCGGGGGAATGTTTGCGTTGAGCGAGCTTCGCCGAATCGCAATCGCCAAGTTTCCCAGCGATCGTGTCGACCTTATCTGCGGTCCTAGAATTCAGTTCCTGGGCATTAGCGCGCCGATCCTGATTCCGCTGGTATTCTTATTTATCTGGATCGCCGTTCTCTTTGCTTCAAACCGCTAAAAAATCGGGCTCAGATCGCTCGTTGGACGGGGTCCAAAATTCTCGCTCAAATTCGCAGAAATCCGTTGCTATTAGAAAATTTAATACTAGCCTGACAACTCGTCGGCGGAACGCTGGGAGATGTAGGTTCAATTTAATTGCCTCCGACTCTGGATCTACTATTGTCTCGGGTTCTTTCGGCAGCCCCTATGAGTCCCCTGGAAACAACGTGATGTTGCATGGCTAATATTTTTCCCCGCTGGACAAACTATCTCGCCATAAAGATTGTCGTTTGCCTTCTTGTTCTCGGCGGAGCAGCGTCAGCGGCCTACTGGTATTATCTGACTCCGGATTACATGCGCGTCGGCTATCAGCCAGTGCAACCGGTCCCTTTCTCTCACGAAATCCATGTGACCGAGCTCGGGATGGACTGCCGTTATTGTCATTCGTACGTCGAGGTCTCTTCCCATTCGAACATACCAACGACCCAGACCTGTATGAACTGCCATTCGCAGGTGCAGGCGAACAATCCAAAGTTGGCGGCGGTCAAACAGAGCTGGGAGACCGGTAAGCCGATTCAATGGGTGAAAATCCACCAGGTGCCGGATTTCGCCTATTTTAACCACGCGGTTCACGTCAATCGCGGGATCAGCTGTGTCGCCTGTCATGGCCAGGTGAACCACATGGATGTGGTTTTCCAGGATCAATCGCAATCAATGGGCTGGTGCCTGAATTGTCATCGGCATCCCGAAAATAATCTGCGGCCTGTCAGCCAGGTCTTTAACCTCGATTGGAAGCCGGGCAAAGGAGAGTCACAGCAGCATCTCGGCGAACAGCTTAAGGAGCAGTGGAATATTAATCCTCCCCAGACCTGCGCGGGGTGTCATCGGTAATGAAAACAGTTTTCCAGCATCCATCCGAAGAACTCACCGGGAAGCGCTACTGGCGTAGCCTGGAGGAATTAGCCGATACGCCGGAATTTCGGGATTGGTTGCATCGAGAATTTCCAAGTGGCGCCGCCGAGCTTGAATTGGACAGCGTATCCCGTCGGAACTTCCTGAAGGTCATGGGCGCCTCGATGGCGCTGGCGGGGATTGGGTTGACCGGTTGCCGGAGGCCCGAGGCCTATCTGTTGCCGTACACCAAAAGCGTTGAATGGATCATCCCTGGTAAAGCGGTGCTGTATACAACCTCAATGCCTGGACAGCTTGGAGGTCTGCCGCTCATCGCGACAACGTACGAAGGCCGGCCTACCAAGCTCGAAGGCAATCCGTTGGTCCCGTTTGGTAACGGCGGAACAGACGTTTTTGCCCAGGCCTCTGTTCTTGATCTCTATGATCCAGAGCGATCACGCGCCTTCCTGTTGGATGGGAAAGAGAGTACTGCGCAGAAATTTGACGAATTTCTGGCAGGGTGCCGGAAACAAAAACTTAGCGGCGTCGGGATCCTGCTTGACGAACAGCGGTCTCCGACTCGGGACCGGATGCTCAAGGCGCTGAAGGATCAGTTTCCGCAGGTCAATTTCTACTTCTACGAGCCACTGGGATTGGAGCAGCTGAACACAGCTCTGGCTTCAACTTTTGGAGGCGGCATCATTCTCAAGCCGGCGTTCGAGACGGCAGACGTGATCCTATCGCTGGACAGCGATTTTCTCGGAATTGAGCAAACGCTCGAGGGCGTGCACGATTTCAGCCGGCGCCGCCGCGCACATGGTTCGGCCGACAACATGAACCGCCTGTACGCTGTCGAAAATCGGTACACGATTACCGGCGGAATGGCAGACCACCGGTTTCGCTGTGCTGCGTCGCAGATTCTCACCTTTGCGGTACAGCTCGCAAAGAAACTGGCAGCCGCTACCAATGACCGGGTGCTGAACGGCGCTGTATCAATGTTAAAGGGGGACGTGGCGCCACAATTTGACGATGCCTGGCTGACGGAATGTGCCAACGATCTGGTTGCTCGCAAAGGACGCAGTCTGGTCTTAGCAGGCAGCCGGCTTCCAGCCTGGGTGCACGGGCTAGTCCTGGCGATGAACAACGCGTTGGACGCTTTCGGGGCCACGCTGAATGTGCTCAATGCTCCTTCCTTTAAAGGGAAGTCGCTTCAGGATTTGGTTGCTGACGCTAAATCTGGACTGGTCAAGAAGTTGGTTATTTTCGGAGGCAATCCAGCCTACAACGCGCCAGTTGATCTCAATTGGAGCGAGGTTCAAAGAAGTATTCCGGAAGTAATCCGCCTTGGCTATTCGGTGGACGAGACTTCGGTGAATACGAAATGGCACGTTCCGGAGGCGCATTTTCTGGAGTCGTGGGGAGATCAACGGGCGCCCGATGGTACTTACCTTCCGATCCAGCCGATGATTTTGCCGCTATTCGGCGGGCTCTCACAGATTGACATTCTCGCAAAGCTGGCGGGCCTGCCCGCGGGAATTCAGGCGATACGAGAGACTTTCAAGAGCTTTACCTCGGGATCCGATTTCGAAGCCGCCTGGACGAAGTTTCTACGCGATGGCTTTGCAGCGAACACCAAGTATCCGCAGGCAAAGATCGAGTTTAACCCAAACGGGCTGCCAGCTCTGCTGCAGAACGCAGGGTCGCTCCCCGGACCGGTTACACCGAGTGCGATAGAAATCGTTTTCCCGGCTGATTACAAACTGCTCGACGGTCGTTACGCGAATAATGCGTGGCTACAGGAGTTACCTGATCCGATTACGAAATTGACTTGGGACAATGCAGTCCTGTTGAGCAAGGCCACGGCAAAGGCCTTGCAGGTCGAGGATGGCGACCTTGTAGAGATCAGTGTTGGCGAACGCAAACTAAAGGCTGCGGCGATGATAGCCCCGGGCCACGCAGATTATTCCTTGAGCTTGGCGCTTGGCTATGGGCGCGAGCAAGTTGGCAAAGTTGGGCAGAATACGGGGTTCAACGCCTATCTGCTGCGGACAACTGCTGCTCCTTATTATGCGACCAGGGCCGAAGTGAAGCTGGTTCAGAAGAAAGGCCATCGGCTGGTCCAGACGCAAAATCACTACAGCATGGAAGGCCGGGCACTCGTTCGCGAAGGAACAGTTGCCGATTACGCTAAGGATCCAACCTTTGCCAAGAGGATGTGGGTCGATGCAGAGATCCCGCCAAACTACTCGCTCTACTCGCACCCTCCGCTCAATGCACCCAACCAGTGGGCCATGGTAGTGGACTTGAACACATGCACCGGGTGTTCCGCTTGCGTCGTCGCATGCCAGGCCGAAAACAATATTCCGGTCGTAGGCAAAGATCAGGTCGATAGAGCCCGCGAGATGCATTGGATGCGCGTTGATCGCTATTTTGCCAGCGCAGAGGGCGACAAGGCCAACCCGCGTCTAGAGGAAGACCCGGAGATGGTCATGGAGCCGATGATGTGCCAGCACTGCGAGAACGCGCCGTGCGAGACGGTCTGTCCGGTGAATGCAACTGTGCACAGCGAGGAAGGGCTCAACGTGATGGTCTACAATCGCTGTATTGGAACACGTTATTGCTCGAATAACTGCCCATTCAAAGTCCGCCGATTCAATTTCTTCAATTACAACGATCGTCCGGTAATGGATCGGATCGAGAAAGGTTTGCCTGGGTTTCAAGGTAAGCAGCAACTCTACCTCGGTCCGCTGGCTCCTTGGGGAATGGACGAGATCTCGAAATTGCAAAAGAATCCGAACGTAACCGTCCGTATCCGTGGAGTCATGGAAAAGTGCACCTATTGTGTGCAACGGATTGAGACAGCGAAAATCTCGCAACGTATCAAGTCGGGGGTAAAAGGAGATCTCGATTTGCCGACCGACTCCGTTCGCACCGCCTGCCAGCAAGTTTGTCCGACGGAAGCGATTGTGTTTGGCGACCTGAAGGATCCAAAAAGTCAGGTGAGCCGAATGCGTAATCTTCCACAGAACTTTCACCAGCTTGAGTATCTGAACATTCAGACTCGAACCAGTTATCTTGCTCGGTTACGTAACCCGAATCCTAAGATGCCTGGCGCCTCGCGGGTGGGTCATATCAATGTCGACGAGAACGGCGACCAGAATCATCCGTTGCCGCAGGCAGAAACGCAGGCCGAGGGAGGACACGCATGATGGCTGACAGCACCGTTACCACCTACCAGGAGACCCTACCGCGACCGCCTTTGGTGGAGCATCGCCGGTCGATGGCATGGATCTCAGATCTCATTGCCGGGATCGTGGAAAGGCCGGCGCCCGCCTGGTGGTGGGGGGCCATCACTGTTACCGGCTCTTTCGCCGGGTTTGGCGTACTTTGCATCCTCTATCTTTTGTTCACCGGGGTAGGCGTTTGGGGAAACAACATCCCCGTAGGATGGGCATGGGATATCACCAACTTCGTTTTCTGGATCGGTATCGGCCACGCAGGAACCCTGATTTCCGCAATCTTGCATATCACTCGGCAGAGGTGGCGAACCTCGATTAACCGCGCAGCCGAAGCGATGACATT
>JBPYFC010000245.1:0-8663 GCA_051984705.1 Chthoniobacterales bacterium
CCAATTCCATCGAAACGACGTCGTTAGGACAGCCATCACAACCAACGCAAGAAAGCCGATCAGCCGGTCCATCACCACGGTTAAGACTGCCTCTTTCTTCTTATCCGGAAATTCGCGCATCAGATAATAAAGCCGGGCGAAATCACCTCCGGTATATCCCGGCATGAACATATTAAAAAAAAGACCAACAAAAAATAACATGGTCGCCCGGCGCCAGCTCATGACCATTCCCTGTACACGCATAAGGATCTGCCAGCGCGTGATGTTCGCTACCTCCCCCACAAGCGCCACTGGAAGTCCGATCAACAACCATTTAAGGTGAGCGCGCCCGAAGGCGCTCATCATCTGTGCCCGTTTTTCCGGGCTGTGAAAAACCCAGATCAAGATCGCGATCGTAAAGATAGCCTGGAGCGTCCGGATGAGCGCTTTATTCATCTAAGGGGAAGTGATATACGAGGGCGGCTCACAGCAGCTAAAGGGACCACAGGGCCTATAAGCGCGTCAAGGTTGCCTCGATCGACCCCTTCAGGGCCCGATATTAACCGTCTACCGCCGACCGTCTGCGGTCCACCGTTTTGCGTCCGAATTCCGTAGGGCGGCAGAGATTATTATCCTGGAACTGGAACCTTCCGCTTTCCCGGTGCAAAATGACGGTTCCAATGACCATCATCGACCTGCGAACTGGTGATCGTTCCCGGTGGAAAAATCTATTGAATCGTCGATATCGGCCATCTCCGGACCTGGTCGACCGGGTAGCAGCCATTATCGCCGCCGTCCGTGACCGTGGAGACGAAGCGCTGGTGGAGTTTGCTAAGCAGTTTGACAACATCGATCTTCGGCCAGCCGATTTGCAGGTTACGGCTTCGGAAATCGGGGAAGCGCAGGGCAAGGTTGAGCCGGAGCTGCTCGACGCGCTACGCATTTCTCGTGAAAATGTATCGGCGTTCGCCAAGCGCACCCTTCGAACGAGCTGGCTCGGCCAGAACTTACAGGGAGACGCTGTTGGCGAACGTTTCGACCCATTGCAAAGCGTCGGTATCTATGTGCCTGCTGGCACCGCTCCTCTCGTTTCGACGGCGATCATGACTGTCTCCCTGGCCAGCGCTGCCGGCGTTCCGGAAATTGTCGTCACGTCCCCCGCCGGACACGACCGGAGGGTACACCCCGGACTTCTAACAGCACTCCAAGTAGCAGGCGCGACTTCTATCTACAAAGTCGGGGGCGCCCAGGCGATTGCTGCATTGGCCTTTGGAACCTCCACTATTCCTTCAGTCCTGAAGATATTCGGTCCGGGCAACGCCTATGTCACCGAAGCAAAACGCCAGGTGTTCGGATTCGTTGGAGTCGATTTGCTACCCGGTCCCAGCGAAATCCTAGTAGTGGCCGATCGCACAGCTAATCCGGCATGGGTTGCTGCCGATCTGCTTGCGCAAGCCGAGCACGGGGCGAGCAGCGTCATCTGTCTTGTTACACTCGGGGAACAAGTCGCTAGCGAAGTGCAGCAGGAAATCAATCTACAGGTCCAAACCTTAGTACGACAATCTTTCATCCGGGAAACGCTTGAGAAACAAGCCTTAGTCGTCATCGCCAAGGATGGAGAACAAGCGTCGGAAATTGTTAACGATTTCGCACCTGAGCACGTATCGCTAGCGGTCGAAAATCCAGATCGAGTTGCAAACGGCATCCAGACAGCAGGGGCGATTTTTCTCGGCCATTGGTCTCCGGTCGCAGCAGGCGATTTCCTGGCAGGTCCGAGCCATGAACTACCGACTGGCGGTGCAGCCAAATTTCTCAGCGGGTTAACAGCTGACCAATTCCAGCGGCGGACAAGCCTCGTTCGTTACGACAAAGAAGCACTCGAAAAATCCGTTGCGGTTCTCAGAGCCTTTAGCAAAGCCGAGGGCTTAGATGCACACGGCCGTTCGATTACTATCAGGCTAGAAAAACCGCGCTAGTGCTAGCAGAGATAGCGACCGGAGCCCATCCCACCAGCACTAGCACTAGCACTAACACTCTTCCCTACCAGCTCGCCGAACAATGGCACGTAAAACGCGCAAATCTTTTAATTGGATCCGTTTTCTGGTTCTGCTGCTGGTTGCGTGCTTTCTCTTGCCTATCCTGGAGGTCTTCGCGGTTCGATTCGTCAATCCGCCTATCACGACTCTGATGATGGTTCGGCGATGCGAAGCGATGGTGACCCATCGATACAGTGGCGAAATCCGATATCGTTGGATCCCGATCAACCAGGTTCCCGATGATTTTCTCAAGGCCGTCTGGCAAATGGAGGATGCGCGGTTCTTCAGCCATGAAGGATTCGATTGGATTGAGATGGAGGAAGCGATCCAGCGAGCCGAAAAAAGGCATCGCCCGGTACGCGGTGTATCGACAATTACCAATCAATGCGCTCGCTCCCTTTTTCTGTGGCAAGGACGTTCCTGGATAAGAAAAGGACTAGAAGCCTATTTCACTTTCTTGATGGAGCATCTTCTGACCAAGCAGCGAATCCTGGAGCTTTACGTCAACGTCATTGAATTGGGAGACGGCATCTATGGAATCGAAGAAGCTGCTCAGGACTATTATTCCGTTCCGGCACAGCGCCTGAATCGCAGCCAATGCGCGATGCTAGCGGCGATGTTGCCGTTTCCGCGCGGCTGGAATCCACACAATCCAAGTCCTAGGCTCCGCGCGCGCTATTCGCTGGTGCTAAAGCGAATGAACCAAGGGGGTTCAATTGAACGCAAATTGGGAGAATAGCGGAGAAAAGGAAACCGCAGATTACACAGATTTCCGTTAACACCTACGCAAATCTGCGTAATCCGCGTAATCTGCGGTTCCATCCTAAGGCGGTCGCCGGCGCCGCTTGAATTTGAGCGCAGCCAGCGAGCGGGCGAGTGCAGCCTGAACTTCTCCAACTGCTTCACCGGTCAGATCTTTGCTGGCTAAGTCCGCCTCCGCGCGTTTCACGGCCTGTTCTGTCGCGCTCTCGTCAATTTCTGCTTCCCCCATCGCCATATCTGTGAGGACCGAAACCTGAGTTTGGGAGACTTCTACGAAACCGGTACCAACGACGATATCTTTCTGTTTGCCTTCCTGCATGATGTGCAGTTCGCCGGGCAACAACTGAGTCAATAAAGGAACGTGCATCGGCAGGATCCCGAGTTGTCCTTCGACCCCCGGAAGCACAACCATGTCGACATCGTCCGAAAAGACTTTGCTTTCCGGTGTGACGATCTCGAGCTTCAGTTTTGCCATAATCTTTACCCTTGGCTCTCTCGGATTTCTTCAATGCCACCCTTCATATAGAAATTCTGCTCGGGCACCTCATCATGCTTGCCTTCGAGAATTTCTTTGAAGCCGCGTACCGTGTCCGGAATGGATACGTATTTGCCAGGTATGCCGGTGAAGACTTCGGCGACATCGAACGGTTGGCTCAAGAAGCGCTGAATTTTGCGGGCTCGAAATACGGTGAGTCTATCCTCCGGACTCAACTCGTCCATGCCAAGAATTGCAATGATCTCCTGCAGATCTTTGTAACGCTGAAGCACCCTCTGAACGCCACGAGCGACATCGTAGTGCTCCTGCCCAACCACTTCCGGCGCTAAGGATTTCGAGGTAGAGGCTAATGGATCGACCGCCGGATAGATCCCTAGCTCGGATATTGCTCGATCCAACACGATCGTAGAATCCAGGTGCGCAAATGTGTTCGCAGGCGCTGGATCGGTTAAGTCGTCTGCGGGCACGTACACGGCCTGGAACGAAGTAATCGAGCCTTTCTTGGTTGAAGTGATGCGCTCCTGTAGATCACCCATCTCAGACGCGAGCGTCGGCTGGTAACCGACCGCAGAGGGGGTTCGTCCGAGCAGGGCGGATACCTCCGAACCAGCTTGCGAAAATCGAAAGATATTGTCGATAAACAGTAAAACGTCTTGGTTCTTCTCGTCCCGAAAATACTCAGCCATCGCCAATGCGCTCAACCCCACGCGCAACCGGGCGCCAGGAGGTTCATTCATCTGGCCGTAAACAAGAGCGATCTTGGATTTACTGATATCCTGCTGATTGATCACCCCCGCTTCAGACATTTCTGTGTAGAGGTCGTTCCCTTCACGTGTCCGTTCGCCAACACCAGCAAAAACCGAGTAACCGCCGTGCGCTTTTGCGATGTTGTTGATCAGCTCCATAATGACAACGGTCTTACCGACACCTGCGCCGCCAAATGCTCCAATTTTGCCGCCTTTGGCGAACGGACAGATCAAATCAATAACTTTGATCCCGGTCTCCAGGACGCTTGCGCTGGTGTCCTGATCCAGTAACGAAGGCGCCGTACGGTGGATTGGATAACGTTTTTCGAAATGGACAGGCCCACGCTCATCCACCGGATCGCCAGTCACATTGAATATGCGCCCCAGCACACCGTCACCCACCGGAACAGTAATTGAGGCATCGGTATCAGTAACGCTCATACCGCGCTTCAGACCTTCCGTTGAGGACATCGCGATCGTACGTACCCACCCTCCACCCAAATCCTGTTGCACCTCCAAAATCAGCTTGTTTCCATCATCTAAGCTCACCTCTAAGGCGTCATAGATCACGGGCAAATCGTTGGTTTGGCTGAAATCAACATCAACCACAGGACCGATTACTTGGACAATTGTACCTGTATTCATAATCAAGCTAGCCAGTTGAAAGCTGCGCAGTCGTTATTTCAAGGATCTCAGTGGTGATGTTTTCCTGACGAATCTTGTTGTAATGGAGCGTTAGATCTTTAATTAACTGCTTCGCGTTGTCGGTCGCGTTTTTCATCGCGACCATCCGCGCGCTGTGTTCGGATGCACGGGCGTTTAACACCATCTGGAAAAGTTGAAAGCCAATGTGGTGCGGAAGGATCGCGTCCAAGACACTGTGCACATCCGGCTCAAAAAGCGCCTCTCCCTCTGGACCCTGTTTTCCGGTAATTCCTAGTTCCTCAACCGGAATCGGTAGTAACGTTCGTAGAACCGGCTCCTGGTTCAGCGTATTGACGAAACGGGGATAGAGTATCCGCACTTGGTCAGTCTCACCGGAAGTGAATTTGTCCGAGACAAACTTGGCAATCGGGCGCACTTCGGCAAAATGAGGAGAGTCGCTCAGCTCATAGTGGGCAATTAAGTTGCGCTTCGTTCTGGCCAGGAATTGCGCTGCTTTCTTGCCGCTCGCTACAAATGCCGCATTAGCCGTATCGACCTTGCTTAATTCGCGGAACAAATTTGAATTCAAAGGTCCGCACAATCCTTTGTCCGTGGAAAAGATCACCACGAGCTCTTTCTTGACCGGACGCACCGCCAATAAACTATTGCTAGTCGGATCGACTTGCCCTTTTATTGCAGCCAACACGCGCGCCAGAATTTCCTGGTACGGTCTTCCAGCCAGCGCTGCAGCTTGCGCTTTGCGCATTTTTGCAGCAGCAACCATCTGCATCGCTTTCGTGATCTGCGATGTATTCTTTACCGACTTGATCCGCCGGCGTAGATCGAGCGTGCTAGGCATTGGCGACTAGTCAGACTAGTTTTTTACCGGTTTGTAGAAGCTTTTGAAATCCTTAATCGCTCCGTGAAGCTTCTCTTCGACTTCTTTGTCGATCGTCAGCTTGTCCAGAATCGCCGCTAGCACATCCCCTTTTCGCGTAGTGAAATATTCCAGCATCTTGCTCTGGCACTCTTTCACTTTATCGACCGGCACATCGTCGAAGTAACCCTTTTGCATGGCGAACAGAGCTGCGACTTGCTGTTCCACCGGGAAAGGGTTGTATTGGCCCTGTTTGAACAACTCGACAATGCGGGAACCGCGATCGAGTTTCTTGCGAGTCCCTGGATCAACGTCGGATCCGAATTGAGCGAAAGCCTGTAAATCGCGGAACTGAGCCAAATCAAGTTTGGTAGTGCCAGCAACTTGTTTGATCGCTTTGATCTGGGCGGCAGAACCGACACGGCTCACGGAAATACCAACCGAAATCGCTGGTCTGACGCCTTGGTAGAAAAGGTCTGTTTCTAGAAAGATTTGGCCGTCTGTGATCGAAATAACGTTGGTCGGTATGTAAGCGGACACGTCTCCGGCTTGCGTTTCAATGATAGGAAGCGCGGTCAGCGATCCGCCACCGGCTGCTTTGCTGAGGCGGGCAGCGCGTTCCAAAAGTCGTGAATGCAGATAAAAGACATCCCCCGGATACGCTTCACGACCGGAAGGGCGCTTCAGCACGAGCGATACCTGGCGGTAGGCAGCCGCATGCTTCGTCAGATCATCGTAGACAATCAGGGCGTCCATCCCGTTGTCCATAAACCATTCGCCCATTGCCGCTCCAGCATAGGGAGCGAGGTATTGATTCGTTGCACTATCCGATGCCGGAGCCGAAATCACGACCGTGTACGGCAAAGCGCCAGCTTTTTCCAGAATATCGACCGTTCGAGCAATACTCATGTTCTTCTGCCCGACACCAACGTAGATGCAATAAAGCGGTGTGTGGTGCTTGATCTTGCCTTCCTCCGCCGCTTTGTTCAGTCGCGCCTGGTTAATGATCGTATCAATCGTAATCGTCGTCTTGCCAGTCGCGCGATCGCCAATGATCAACTCTCGCTGGCCGCGCCCGATCGGAATCATCGCGTCGATCGGGAGAATACCGGTTTGAACCGGCACAGAGACGCTTTGTCGTTTAATAATCCCAGGAGCAATCTTTTCGAGCGGGTACGTTTTCTCAGACTTAATCGGGCCCTTCCCATCAATCGGCTCGCCCAGCGTGTTCACCACTCGGCCGAGAAGCTCTTTTCCAACTGGGACTGAAAGTAATCGCCCGGTCGTCCGTACTTCCGTTCCTTCCTTGACGTCAGTAAAATCACCGAGCAGGATCGCGCCTACCTCGGTCTCTTCCAGATTGAGAGCGAGTCCATATAGGCCGTCGGGAAACTCAATCATCTCGTTGAGCATCACATTGCTCAATCCCTCGATCTTAGCGACTCCATCACCGCACTCGCGGACCGTGCCTACATTGGTACGGCTGGTGTCGGTTTTTATTTTCGAGATGGTTGTTTCAATCTCCTGCAGAATGGTGTTCATGAGTTGTTAAATTTGTTCTTGAAGCTGGCGCAAACGGTTGCGCACTGAGCCGTCCCAAACGTCGTCTCCAATTTTAATTCGCATTCCGCCAAGGAGTTCGGGATTCGTCCGAAATTCAATATCCAGGTCGTCTCCATATCGAGATTTCAGATTGTCTACGACTTGGTCACCAACTGACCGATTTAGAGGGCTGGCGCTCTCTATAACGGCGTGTCGTTTTTCCTGTTCCAGCCGCAACAGGCGTTGGTAATCCTGAAGCACGTCTACGTAGTGACGTGGTTTGTTTGCTAATATTGATTCAACCATTTGTGTTATCTTCTCTTGATCGAGTTTTCCTTCCCGAAAACTTTCCTTGAATAACTGGCGAGACACCTTGCGTGCTTCCTTTGCAGTTCTCATAACTTTAGGCGGCGACCTGCCGTGCGGTTTCTTCGTTGATTCTTTGTTGGTCATCCGGAGTCAGCACCTTACCGGTGACCCTGGCGGTGGTATCTACCACCAAACGTCCAAGCTCTTTCTTCATCTCCACCATCACCCGATCCCGCTCTTGCGACATCGCTTCTTGGGCTTTTTTCGTGATCTCTTCGGCTGCGGCAATCGCTTCCTGTCGCTTCTGTTCAGCCAGTCGATCTCCATTGGCGCGCACTTCTTCTATTAGTCGCTGCGATTCCGCGTTCGCTTTGGCCAGGATCTCCTCATATTTCGTTTGAGCCTCGGCCAATTGTGCCTTGATCTTCTCGGCGTTAAGTTGCCCTTCTTCGATCCGGCGACGTCGCTCTTCCAGCATCGCTATTACCGGTTTGAAAGCGAATTTTGCTAAGACCCAGTAGACAATAATAAACAGCAAAACCTGGGCGATCAGATTTGGCCAGTAGACTCCAAACTGATGTGCAACGTTAGTTACGGCGTCCATATCTCGGGGTTTCTAGCATTGGGAGGCGGAGCGCCGGTCTGCCCAAACGGTCTCAGGGCAGACCCGTATAATCTCTCGCGATTATTTAATGAATGCAATGATCAATCCGTAAATGGCGATCGCTTCGGAAAGCGCCATTCCGATGATTCCCATCACCAGAATATTACCGAATGCGCCCGGGTTACGTCCGACCGCTTCCGACGCTTTACCTCCGACGATACCGACGCCAATGCCGGCCCCTAGCCCCGCACCTGCCAAAGGCAAGAACGGGCCGAAATTTCCGGCCTCAGCCGCCAATGTAGGAAGTATTTCTAACATTTATTTGTTCCTTTCGTTTGTTCTCTCTTCCCGCCGCCCACGCGTTGCATGGTCTCGACGGAAAATCCTTCAAATCTTTCTCGCACTCGCACTCGCGGCTCACACTCAGTGTCCTTCTCCCTCCATCCCGACCGATAGCTTTATGTACACAGCGCACAGCATCGCAAAAACGAACGCCTGCAAAAGACCGACCAACAGTTCCAGAAAATAGAACGGCAGTGGAAACACCACGCGCGAAATGAAATTCAGCGGAAACGGCAACGGATCCCCCAGGCTCTGCATGGTATGCAATAGCGTTTCGCCAGCGCACATGTTGCCGAACAACCGGAACGACAGCGATACCGGCCGG
>JBPYFC010000246.1:0-5983 GCA_051984705.1 Chthoniobacterales bacterium
ATATGCCTAGAGACATCAATCCCAAAAAGCAAAGCCCGGAAACGACGCTACCCTCGCAAAGCGAGCCAATTCCCTCCCCTGACTCCATGCCAGCGCCACAGGAAGGCCATGTTGGGAAGGACAAAGATAACGCTGAGCCGGGATCCGGCGCGCACTGAAACCCTAGTCGCGCCTAGAATTACAGGCTTTCGATTTGCGTTAGTGCCAGTCTGGACCGATTTTCGTGGTCCCGTATGACGCTGACTGAGAAGATACTTGCCAGGGCAAGCGGCCGTAGCCGCGTTCAAGCAGGAGAAAATGTTTGGGTTGAAACCGACATTCTTTTGACCCATGATGTTTGCGGCCCGGGCAGTATCGGTGTCTTTAAGCGAGAGTTCGGGAACGACGCGAAGGTCTGGGATCCGAAAAAGATCGTAATTATCCCGGATCATTACATCTTCACGACCGACCGATTATCGAATCGGAACGTGGACGTGCTTCGCGGGTTCGCTAAGGAGCAGGGCCTTCCGTATTTCTATGATGTGATCGACGATCCAGAGGGGCGCTGGACCTTTAATGTCGAACGTGGTCAGGTGAAACGGCAATACGGCAAACGGTATCAGGGCGTTTGCCACACTGCACTGCCGCGTCGAGGACATGCCCGCCCTGGGGAGGTTTTGTTCGGGACCGATTCACATACCTGTATGGCAGGAGCGTTTGGGGAGTTCGCAACAGGGATCGGCAACACCGATGCGGGCTTCATCCTGGGAACTGGCAAACTGCTGGTAAAGGTCCCAGAGACAATGCGCTTCTATTTAGAGGGTGAGCTGCCGAAAGGTGTGATGGCGAAGGATGTGATCCTCAATATAATTGGCGACATCGGGTTCGATGGAGCGACTTACAGGGCAATGCAATGGGAAGGACCTGGTGCTGCAGCTTTGGATATCGATGATCGAATGACCATCGCAAACATGGCGATTGAGGCCGGCGCAAAGAACGGGATCTTTCCCGCCGATAAAAAGACTTTCGCTTACGTCGATGAGCGAACTCGGGTAAACGGTACAAAGGCCGACTATGAACCGGTCGAAATCGACGAGGACCAGAAGTTCGTTTTCGACCGGGCATACGATCTCTCGAAGTTGGAACCCACGGTTGCGATGCATCCGAACCCAGGCAACCGGGCTCTGGCCAAAACGCTGGAAAACGTCAAGCTCGATCGAGCTTATATCGGGTCGTGTACCGGTGGAAAAACCAGCGACTTTGTGGCCTTTGCTGAGATTGTCCGCGGTAAACAGGTCCAAATCGAGACTTACGGAGTGCCTGCAACGTCTGAAGTCGTCGAAGAGTTGAAAGAGACGCGGATGCAAGGAACGCCGATCTGGGATGTTCTGGTGAATGCCGGGGTGATGATGACCGAGAACGCCTCGTGCGCAGCTTGTTTGGGAGGTCCTCAAGACACCTTCGGACGGTTAAACAGTTCTCTGACCTGTATCAGCGCTACAAACCGGAATTTTCCCGGACGCATGGGGAGCAAATCAGCCAAAGTGTACCTGGCAAGCCCATACACGGTGGCAGCGTCCGCATTAACCGGGCGGGTGACCGATCCGAGAGAGTTCATTTAGCGCGGCCTACAGGCCGCGGTTGTCGGTCGACCGTCGACGGTTTTCCGTCGACCGTTGGTGCTGCGTTGCAATAAACGTGCCGTGGGGCGGCAGACCCTGCCGCCGGCGGTATAAGATAGTGGATCCGAATAATCTTGGTAACGCAAGGCGTCGAAGCGCTGGTGGCAATCTTTTGAGATCTCTTGTAGCCGCTACGCGCACGAAACTGAGCTAAAGCTCGGCTCTACCGGTGCCGGGCGTTGGTTCTGTGCGCGGGTCATTCTGGTTTACAGGGCGTAATTCCTGTGAGAAATGCAGATTGATGCCTGCGAAACTCAAGAGCCCAGTCTATGTCGTAAGCGATAATATCGATACGGATCAGATCATTCCCGCCCAATACCTTGCTTTGGTGCCGACGATCCCGGAGGAATATGAGAAGCTTGGCTCGTACGCGATGATCGGACTTCCGGACGACCTGTATCCGACGAGATTTATTACCGAAGGGAATACAAAAACTGGTTATCGGATTGTCATTGCCGGAAAAAACTTTGGGTGCGGCAGCTCTCGCGAACATGCGCCGATTGCTTTGGGGGCCGCCGGCGTTGATGTTGTCGTCGCAGAATCCTATGCGCGCATCTTCTTTCGCAACAGCGTTGCGACCGGAGAATTGTATCCGTACGAATCCCGAGAACGCTTGATTGATTCTGTCAAGACAGGTGATGTTGCCACCGTCGACTTCGATGCGGACACAATCGAGATTAATGGACAGGTCCACAGCCTCAAGCCGATGGGGGATGTCCGGCCGGTGATTGAAGCGGGCGGCCTATTTAATTACGCGCGACAAACGGGAATGATCGAGAGCCGTTAAGGAACCGCTATCCGGTCTCCGTGGCTCGGCGGTTTCGAGATGACCAGGATTTCGAGTTCTTGCTCGGACTTGTTGAATATCTGATGAGGAACGCCGGGTAAAACCTCCATCCCGTGATAAGTCTTCAGAACAGAAACCCTTTGGTTAACCTCCAACGTGGCCTTGCCGCGTAGAACAAAGAAGAATTGCCAGGCTTGCCGGTGTAGGTGTCTAATTTCACTGGAACCAGGCGGCATTGTTTCCTGGATCACGCTGACATCGGTTCGTTTGACAAGGTGCCATCCGTCGCAACCGTTGCCCCATGAATAATGCTCGGCTGTTTCCTTGTGAATCATAACGCGTGAAGATCTCTGTCATCACCGCTTCTCTCAATCGAAAACAGTTTATTCGTGCGGCGATCGAAAGCGTTTTGGCTCAAAGGTTTTCTGATTTCGAGCACTGGGTGATCGATGGCGGTTCGACCGACGGAACGCTGGATTTGTTGACAGAGTATCCACATCTGCATGTGTTGTCGGGATCGGACAACGGCGTTTACGATGCCTGGAATAAGGGAATCAGCCGTGCTTTAGGCGACGTGATAGCGTTCCTGAACTCCGATGATCTCTATCCGGAAGGCGTTTTCGAAGCGGTCGCTGGCCTGTTTGCTAAATCGTCCGCGTTGGTTGCTTCCGGTGGCGCCGAGATCTTTCAACGGCTTGATTCAGGAAAAGAAGTTCTGATGCATCGGTATATTGATCCGGGTCGATACCATTTGTCTTGGCCTAATGTGACGCTCGGGCTGCCGATTATTAATGCCCGCTTTTTTCGGAAAATAGTCTTTGAGAAGATTGGACGGTTTGATCTTCGATATCCGGTCGCTTCGGATCGCCATTTCCTGATTCGATCTGTGTTAGCCGGCGTCAACGATGTTTCGACGTCGCAACTTTTTTATCGGTATCGATGGCACGCAACTTCGCTGACGATGAACGCTGGAAACGCATCAATGCTGCGAGCCACTGCGGATGGGCTCGGAATCATTGAAGAGATCCGGCGCACGCACCATCTGGATCCTGCGCAGGAAGCTGTGCTTGCGGAATGGTGGCGTGAATTGCAGGCAACGAACGTCATGACTTTTGCGGTCATGGGCAACGCGTCGGCAGCGATGAGCTCGGCGGCGCTCTCTATTAAAAAGGATCCCAAGTGTCTCCTCACTTTCCTACGGTGTGGTTCTCTGGCAGTTGGTCGCCGGTTACGGACCAGCTGGCGTGCTGTCACATGAGCTACCAACGGATTCGGGTGCTGCATTTGATCGACAGTCTTGAGCTCGGGGGAGCTCAGACAGCCTTGCTGGCATGGCTGCAGTCACATGATCGCGAAAGATTTGACGTTCATGTCGCTGCGATGCACGCGACGCCAAGCAGCCTGTTCTACGACCGGTTTAAACGCCTCGGCGTCCGCCTCATCTGTTTGTCGCCGTACCGGCTCTTGCCGATCTATTTGTTGCTGCTACCTCTGCAGATTTTCAGGGGCCGATACCAGGTCGTACATTGTCATCTGTTCGTCTCGAATTGGCTGGGCAAGCCGCTGGCGCGCCTTTTAGGTGTGCCGATCGTGATTTCGCATGACCAGTGTAACGATGCCTTTCGGTTTAATTCGCCAATTGTGACCTGGATCGATCGATTGGCCAACCGTTGCGCTGACAAGATCGTTGCTGTATCCGAAAGCGTTAAAGATTTCCTTGTTTCCGCAGAACAAGTTGCTCCGGAAAAGATCGACGTGATACCAAATGGTGTTCCCGATGCCAAAGAGGCTGTAGGGCAGCAGGCCTCTGCCGGTGGCACCCAGCGTGTATCAGGCGCCGGTAAACGAATTGGTGGCGCTGGACGTTTAGTGCCTCAAAAGAATTTTCAAAAATTTATACGTGTCGCAAAGATTCTCAGTGAGATTGATTCTTCTTATCAGTTTACGGTTGCGGGAACTGGACCATTGGAAACGCAGCTTAAGCGAGAGGGTGCGATGATCGAATGGCGAGGATCGGAGCCTTCGTTAGACAGATTCTTTAGTGAAATTGATTTTTTCCTGATGACGTCCGATTTCGAAGGGATGCCAATGGCGTTGCTGGAGGCCATGCAAAAAGAAATTCCGGCTGCGGCGGTAGCGGTCGACGGCATCCGGGAGGAGTTCAGTCAATCAGAGTTATTATTGTTGGACCCGTCAGCAGAAGATCGCGAGATTGCCCAGCAGATTCACGCGCGAATCCAAAATGCGCAGGCAGTTTCGGAACAGGCTCGTGTAGCTAGAGAGTTAATTAAGCGCCGGTTCTCTGCGCGCGAGCAGATTTGTAGGATGGAACAGCTGTATGTCGAGTTGCTGAGGAAAAAGGGGCGATGAGGGACGCGCACGCGTTGGGCCGCGGTCTGGTTGTTGATCCTTGCAGTCGTGAGCGGCGGGGCGCTGCGCCCAGTGAGATTTTTCATCGTTGGACTTCTATTCGGAATCCGCTTTCTGCGTTTCGATGAAAACGATCTTTCTGTTGCTGACTTTTCTTGCGGCAGCCGTGGTGACTCTTGTATGGGCTCGCGCTGTGGAGAAAGGGTACTCGCCGTTTGCGGGGCGTACGGATTGAGGAGAGGTTCCGACGTTGGGTTCAGGTCGCGCAGGAGCGCGAACCCTACCGCCGCCGGAGCTCACGATTCGGTAGGGTTCGCGCTCCTGCGCGACCTGAACCCACGATGTGCGTCATCAATGCCTCTCTACCCGAAGTTGCTCTTGCCGCAGTTTCACAATGCTGTTCTCGGGCACGACGCCGCTAACGTGAGTTAGCGGATAAATCAGCGAGCGGCGACCAATCAGCGATCCAGGACTCACCACGGCATTACATCCGATCTCAACAAAATCACCGACGATCGCGCCGAATTTTCGGAGACCGGTCGGAATGAGTTGGGATTCGGTCGTTACTGTGACTTCTTTTCGGTCCAATCGGAAATTCGACAATATCACTCCGGCACCAAGGTGCGCTTTGTAACCAATCACTGAATCACCGACGTAGTTGAAGTGGGGAATCTCGGCATCGTTAAAGACGATGCAATTTTTGAATTCGCACGAGTTTCCGAGGACGACACCGTTGCCGATGATGACGTTATCGCGGATATAACATCCGCTTCGAATCTGGCAATCGTTCCCAATCCATGCCGGGCCTTTAACCGTTGCACCGTCTTCAATAACTGTGCCGGTGCCGATGTAGACGTTATCGCTGATGAAAGGCTTGCCAACGACTTGCCCTTGTATCGCTGGCTTCAGTCGGAACTGTAAATAGCTGCCGATTTGTCTTAATACATCCCAGACCTGTGTACTGTGATCGAAGATCGTTCGGTGTTCGGTTTGATCCAGGTCCAGGAAGTTGGATGGAGAGAACATTTGAGTGCGAGTGGAGTCGAGTGTGAGTGTGAGTGCGAGTGCGCGTATTTGCAAGCAGCGTTCTTTTGGAGGGGCGTTGCTTGCAACGCCCGTTGTCTCGACTTGGCAAGACGATTGGTGCGGGCGTTGCAAGCAACGC
>JBPYFC010000247.1:0-5988 GCA_051984705.1 Chthoniobacterales bacterium
TCCACCGGTTCATTGAGTATACGAAGGAGCAGTTCTTGCTGACGCAGGGCTGAAACGCCGACATCGCCGGCACCGCCGGGTGCTCAGACTGACGGAAGACGGTTAAACAGAAGGTCGCAAAGAACGCAAAACCATCTGGTCAGAGGAATCTTTGCTCTAACTCGAGTTCTCCGCGAGCTTTCCGTTGGATTTTCCTTCTCTTCGCTTTTTTGCGTCTATCCGCTTCTCCGTCTTTCGGTTGCCAGTGGTTGTCGACGCTCGCTGACGGCGATGTTGGCACTGACGGCGATGACGGCGCTGACGGCGCTGACGGCGATGACGGCGTTGACGGCGATGACGGCGTTGTCACCCCTCTGGGGTGACCCCACGCTCGAACTGGGTGGACAGGACAACCGTTGTTTGGGTTCGTTCGACTCCTTGAATGGCGCGGATCTTTTGCAGGAGAGCGTCGAGAGCGGCGGTGTTCGCTGTTCTGACCTTGGCTAGAACACAGTCTTCACCAGCAATGCTGTGCGCTTCCTGGATTTCAGGATAGGGTTCCAGCGCGCGAGCAATGTCGTGGCAGTTTAGAGGTCCGGGACTTATTCGGATCTGGATGAATGCGCAAAGCCCAAGCTCTAACGGATCTGGATCCAATTCGACCGTGTAACGGCGGATGACGCCGCTTTTCTCGAGTTTTTTCACTCGCTCGAAAACCGCCGGAGGAGAGAGGTTGGCTTCTTTTCCGAGATCGGCATATTTGAGCCGAGCGTCTTGGCGCAGGAGCGCGAGCAGTTTTCGGTTAATCGGATCAAGCATCGCAGAAAAAAATCGAACAGGAGATCGCAAAGATCATAAGAAAGGTTTTTGTCTTTTTCTCTATATTCTTTGTGACCTTCTATTCGGTAAAGAATCTCCAGTCGGGTATTTACGCTCATTAACAAAATTTTGCAATAATCAACTTGCACCTAACGCTATTCTTGCGATTGGTTATTTGTTAGAAACTCATTCCAAACCGCGGGAGACATTTGAGCAACTCGGCCCAACGAATTCAGATGCAGAAACCGGTTTTTCCGGCCGGCACTGCTCCTTCGACGGCAGATGCGGTCCGCCAGGCGGCTCCATCTCACCTTGCCATCTGGGTCGCATTATCGGCGGTATACGTGATCTGGGGATCAACCTACCTCGGGATCCGGTTCGCGATCGAGACGATCCCGACGTTCTTCATGGCGGCGTCCCGCTGGATCATTGCGGGAACAGCGATGTATCTATTCGCCAGACTGCGTGGCGCTAAGGCACCGACCAGGCGTCACTGGCGTGAAGCGATTATCGTTGGCAGTTGTTTGATCGTTGGCGGCAATGGAGGTGTGACTTTTGCGGAGCGTTATCTTCCGTCTGGATTAACCGCGCTTCTGGTCGCAACAGTTGCAATCTTCCTAACTCTGTTTGGCTGGTGGTTTCGCTTTACATCCCGGCCTCGCCCAGCTGTGTTTTTTGCTTTGCTGCTTGGGCTGGTCGGCGTAGCGATTCTATCTCGGCCCAACATCGCGGGTGCGACAACTGCCAATTGGAATATTGGAATCGCGGCTTCGCTATTTGCGTCCGCCATTTTCGCTGCTGGATCTCTTTACTCACGGCGTTCGCCTCGACCTGAATCATCGATCCTATGGGTAGGAATGCAGATGATTTGCGGCGGTATTATTCTTGCCGCAATCGGAGGGCTGACTGGCGAGGGGTCGCATTTTCAATTGGCGGCGATCAGCCAAAAATCGCTCTGGGCATTGGCATACCTTGTTCTGTTTGGTTCGATTATCGGATACAGTGCATACGTTTGGGTAGCGCGCGTCTGCCATCCAAGCCTGTTCGGCACCTACAGTTTTGTGAATCCAGTGGTTGCGGTGCTACTCGGCTGGATCCTGGCAGGGGAGCAAATCAATCTGCAGATCATTTGCGGAGCAGCGATTGTGGTGGCGGCGGTAGCGATCATTGTCCGCGGGCGCTAACGCGCGCCGAGCAAAAACGGTCGACGATCGACGGTCGACCGTTGAGGGTTAACATCGGCCCTGAAAGGGCCGATCATTGGGCCAATTATCCGATGATACCGGCTTCTTTGAAACTGAAGTAGCCCGGTCGGCCGTCGCCGGGGGTGCCGAGAATCAAGTGATCCAGGAAACTGATTTGCAGGATGCGGGCGGATTCCGCGATCCGGCGAGTTAAGCGGAGGTCCGCTTCACTGGGTGCCGGATCGCCGGATGGATGATTGTGGACAATAACAAATGCGTAAGCGGAGTGACTGATTACTGGTTTAAAGATCTCGCGTGGATGTGCGACGCTTTCATTGAGTGTGCCATGCGAAATCTCGCGAATAGTAATCAGACGGAGCCGGGCATCGAGCAGGACGACCCGGAGGGATTCACGATCCAGCAATCGCATCTCAGGTCCCAGGAGACGAAAAATTGATTCAGGCTGGTTCAGCGGTTCCGAGGTAGCGCATTCGGCAACTAACCGGCTCCCCAGTGAGAAGGCTGCTGCGAGGTGCAGCGCTTTTGTCTGTCCAATCCCTTTCAGTCCCGAAAGCTCAGCCACAGAACATCTGGAAAGATGCGCTAAACCACCGTATCGATCGAGCAATAGCTGCGCCAGCTCCAGAACATTACATCCCTTGATTCCTGTCCGCAGCAGAATAGCGACAATCTCGGCGTCGGTAAGCGAACCAGGACCGCGGCGGAGAAGTTTTTCCCGCGGTTTTTCCTGTTCGGGCAGCTCGTGGATTGTGATGCCGCGCATATCTACAACATATACGGACATTGTTAGGTACGTTGAGCAAACCGGTCAATGACATTTGTCAGATCTGGTACGCCGGTTTCGCGTTCGGACAACGCCAAGAGAGATCCGGCGACCCGTGTAAACCCGAGATGTCCCATCCAACCGAAAACCGAAAACTGAAAACCGAAAACCGCCAAACGGCACGCTGAAAGCGCGACTGATATCAGGGCAACCGAACCGGCGGCATTATGCGGCTGCTGCGAACTGATCAACGATATTCGCCAGGAATTCGCCGACGTCTTTCATTGCGAGACTGTATTTATTAACCGGGACTTCACTGAGTTCCGCTTGCGCCTCGGCAACCATCTGTTTTGTGGTCTCTACGGCGCGCCGCAATGCTCCGCGGCGAATCACTTCTTCCCGGACGATGTCCAACTCATTCGCATGACTGCGGAGAAGAACCTCGCCGAACCGATGATGGTCGTCGCGGTCGACCATTTGAAGCAGATAAAGAACCGGGAGCGTCAGTTTCCCTTTGCGCAGATCTGTGCCGAGCGTTTTACCGGCTTTTTCCTGGTTACCAGCGATATCGAGGCAGTCGTCGTAGATCTGATAAGCGGTCCCGAGCTTCAGACCGTAGCTCTTCACTTTTGTGATGATCTCAGGGCTTGCCTCACTGATGAAAGCTCCCAGCTCCGCCGCCACAGCAAACAAAGCGGCAGTTTTCATTTCGATTACTTGAAAGTAATCGGCCGTAGAAAGATTCAGATCGTACCGGCGTCGCGTCTGAATGATTTCGCCGGAGCAGACATTGGTCGAGGCGTGTGCGATCCGGCGACAAATCTCGGTATTCGGAAAACTGGTAGCCAGCTTCATCGCGTGGGAGAAAAGGCAGTCGCCAAGCAGTACGGCAAGATTGTTGCCCCATTTTGCATTTACTGTCGGGTTCTCTCTTCTGATCTCTGCATTATCCATGATGTCGTCATGGACAAGCGTTGCCAAATGAATGAGTTCGACAATAACGGCGAGATCAACATGACTGGGACACAGGGTTCCGGTGGCGGCCCCCGAAAGAAGCGCTAATGCTGGACGCAGACGTTTGCCGCTGCTGCCGCAGGCATAAGCGATGTATCCCTCGATAGCCGGGTCGAATGCTCTGGCCTGTTCGCGGATCCGCTCTTCGACCGCGTAAAGGTGCGGATTGATGAGCTCCATCGCGTGTTGGAGCCTGGGCAAACTAGCGTCAGAGAAGGCGATCCTTGTGAAAACTTTCACAAACCGAGCCTAGCTTGATTGATCTGTGGATTCAAGATATCAACGCCCGCATCGCCAACGCGTCCTCCGTAGTCCGGCCTTGGCCGGACGAAGGAGGAGGCTATGACGGACAGGTCACCGGGAACTGAATAACACGATATGGCGATAGGGCGAGACGGCGATACGGCGAATCGGAACAGCGGCGCCAAGGGGCCGAGAATGTGGAGAGTGACGATAGCCATCAATCTGTTTTTCCCAGCACTAGCACTAACACCAGCTACTCGCTTTAACCGAAAACCGAAAACCGAAAACTGACCTGTCCGCGGTAGCCTCCCCCTTCGTCCGGCCAAGGCCGGACTACGGAGGACGCGTCGGCGAAGGCGGAAAACTGAAAACCGCAAACCTGGTTACAGCCGAGTGCGGAGGGCTACAGCTGACCCGTCCTTCGGGACCACTTCTCCCTTATGCGCTGTTGCGGGCACCAGGAAAAGATCGCCGCGGTGAAAGCGGCTTGAACCAAATTCGACGGTTCCTTGTATGACCTGGAAGATTGAAAACTTTCGTTCGTCGTTTGCCGGACGAGGCGAATCCAGGCGCCAGCGATCGACTCGGAAATGCTGACAATGGGCAAGCAGTTCGTTGGCGTGTTCTTCGCAACAGGGCTCGAAATCATCGAAGTCGATCGATTGAAGCGATTCGTGCACATGCAATTTCCTTGGTTTCCCGTCCAGACCCGGGCGGTTCCAATCAAAGACTCTGTAGGTGGTATCGCTGTTCTGTTGGATTTCGAAAATGACGTTTCCCGCATCGATCGCGTGCAATCGCCCGCTTGGCAGTAAAATGAAGCTGTCTGGCCGGGTCGGATGCCAGTGAACCAGTTCGGCGACCGATCCTTTGTTGAGGGCAACAGCGAAGTCTTCCCGGCAGGTGCCCCGTTTCAGGCCTACGTAAATTCCGGCGCCTGGCTCTACATCAACGAAATACCAGAACTCTGTTTTTGGTTCTCCGCCTAGATTCGCAGCTTGATGAGAAGGAGGATGGACTTGGATCGAAAGCGGTTGCGAAGCATCCAGGATCTTGACCAGGAGCGGAAAACGAGGCTGCGAATAACCTTCTCCGAATATTTGTGAGCGATGTTTTGCCCAGAGTTCCTCTAATGAGCATCCTTTGAGCGGGCCGCTGGCAACAACGCTTTGGGCGTCCTCACGATCTACAAGATCCCACGATTCGCCAATGACCGCGCCCGCTGGAAGTGTTCGCTGGAAAAGAGAACCAAGTTTCCGGCCGCCCCAAACACGCTCCATGTATAGGGGCAAAAAAGTCAGACACTCCATCATAACGTCATTGGCTGGATTCGATCAGTTTCGAAGTTTTTCCTCGGCGGCGTTGCAACCGGCGCCTTAAAAATAAGGTTACAGTTTCTACAAGCATATACGACGCGTGCTCGCAAATTCAAAAGACTTGTGAGAAGCTCAGGCGACGAATTAGACTCACTATCAACAGTAAATGGCCCGGGTCCGTAAGCACAATGCCTGGAATGAAGTGATGGGATTGGTATTCCTGGGGATTGGAATCGTTTTATTCCTGGCTCTTATATCATATACGCCGAAAGATATCCCTTCCTGGGTCTGGTTCAGCTACATGAGCCCGCCTAATAACCCGGCTCAAAACTTTGTTGGACCGACAGGCGCGATCGTTGCCGGGTTCCTTTATATGACGCTCGGGGCTGCGTCTTACTTAGTGGCAACCATCTTCCTTGGCTTCGGAGGCGCCAAATTGTTCTTAGCGAATTTTCGGGTCGCGAAAAGGCTGCCTTGGGCGTTGCTGTTTCTGATCAGCGGCGCGTCGGTGATCCATCTCCAAACCTCGTTCCTGCACAACTGGAAACATGACTTCAACATTTTGGGACCGGGAGGATGGACCAGGTACTGGTTTGGCGGGTTACTGCTACAGAATGCGCTGGGACAACTCGGCTCAATAATCTGCCTT
>JBPYFC010000248.1:0-9947 GCA_051984705.1 Chthoniobacterales bacterium
CGTTGAGCCTTGCTCGAAAATTACAAATCTGTAAGGCAAGTCGATCCCGCTGGACTTCGCCCGGAGCTGTGGTACAGGCCCGCCACTGCTTTTCAAACTGAAGAACCAACCAAGCAATGGATTGCAGAAGCCCTAAGACGTTTCCCGGAAATTTAGTGCCGGGCCCACCGTCTGCCTTGTATGAGATGTTGAAGATGCGAATTAAGGTTCGATGTTTTCGCGGTGTTAAGTCGCAACCGAGCCACGTCGCATAGCATGCGCCGCATCAGCGCCCTGATCCATCGGATGGGAAATATGAAATCTTGGGTTTGTGGTCTGGTTTTACTTTTTACCCCGGTTCTGTTCTGGGGATGCGCAACGAAATCGATCGTGCCGGATTCAAGCCAGTTGGAAGACGATAGAACGGACGCTGCGCACGTCTTGCTTTATGTGCTTCATGACGAGGGGAAATATACTCCAACCCGTTCGAATCTCGGAGTCGGCATCCCCTGGTTTCATGAAGTCTTCCTGGTTCCGGACCAGAGCTATATGGTATTCCGGATACCGGCGGACACCCGGTCGATTAACTTCGGTTTGACCACCTGGGAAAAAACGCTCAAGCTAGGACGCACTTATTATCTGCTAGTCCGCAACAATGTGTCGATCCAAAGCGGACAGGTCAATGTCTCGACCGATGTCACCGAATTGTCTCCGTTTTACGCGAGGCAGCTGCTCAGGCTGATGAAACGCGTCCGTCCATCGAGTTGGTCCACGCCGGGTCCGGTGAGCGCGTAGCGTTTCGCGCGGAACGCTATGCGCTCACCGTCGATTCACCTGCCAGTTCGGATCCAGGATTGTGCCTGTGCAATGAAGCCGAACTTGATCGTTATCGAAGCTGGCGGTCAGGTCCACCAGGCCCCCCGATTTCATGATGGCTCCATTTAATCGAATCAGATGCGGTCCACTCGTGAGATCTAAATCACGAACTCGAAAAGTTCCGGGATCAAGTTGAAACCTCAGCTGCACTCCGAAAGCGTTCGGGACCGGGGGCCGAAAACCGGCTGAACTCAATCGTTGGACCAACGCGTCAAACAAAGGGAGATTTCCGATGGCGGCGCCAGCCAAGTTGATGACTCCGTTTGCGGCAAATTCAGGGCCGCTTTTGATTGAAAGATCGCCGCTTCCGCTGTCGCACGGTATCTCGAGACCCATAAACTGATAAATGAACGGCTTCGGACTATCGATTTGAATCTGGAGGTTCCTGGCGCCGCCCGAAGGACTGTTCGACCTCAGCCCGATAGTTCCGTTTACGCGGACGTTGGGCAACGCTTGAAAATGGAACCCCTTGGTAATTTTTCTTAAGTCAGGATGAATCCAAGTCGTCAGCGACGTTGGATCCAGATTGTATTGCAAGTTGTGAATCGTAATTTGATCGTCATTGAAATCGTAAGCGATCGATCCGGTAGCAGAGCCTTCATCCCGTGTCGCATTGACTTGATTACATTGAACCGTTTCATGATCGATCTGGAAATCGGCTGACGCTGAATTCATCAATGCTCCGCCGAGTTTGGTGCGACCGAGCCATACCCTGCCCGATCCAGAGACTGCTCCCAGCTCTGGCGCGCGGCCTTTAATTGTGGCTTGCACAACAGGTGGCGCCAGGAAATCCCATCGGCTAAACAGCCTTTGAACTCGAGCCGGAAAAAGAGGCAAAAGATCACTCGGATTAAGCCCGGAGTTAACTCGTAACCGGAAATCGCCTGGAACGTTCAAAAGGTCCCCCGAGAGGGTTCCTGTACGATGGGTAAGCTCAGCATTGGAGATCATCCAGGCATTGCCAACCTTGGAAAAATCCGCCCTCAGGCTCTGGAACGGCACCGATTGAACTGAGAACTGATCAAAATTCAATCTGCCAATAAACTGCCAGTCGCTCCCCGGCTGGTAAACGCCGCTCATCTCGATCTGAGGTGGTGCATCGAATCTCCAGTCCTTTGCCCACGCGAAATCGGTTACTAAGACGTCTGACAGGTTCAGACTACTTCGGAGCCGGAATTGTTTGTTACCTGTTTCCACGTTCCACGTTCCCGTACCGAAAAACTCGCCGCGAGCATCGCGCAGAAACAGCTTATGCAACTCCAATCGCTGGTTCTCGAGCGAGAACTCTGCATCCAGATTGTGGAAGGAGTAACCGAAACGGTGGAAGCTGGTTGCGACCAGGTGTCCGCTTTCAATCCGGGCTGAACCCGGGTTTGCCAAATCAACTTGAAAACTGAAACTCAGTTGCGGCCGCTCGCCAGGATATTGGACACTCTTAATCTCTTCGACGACCCGGTTCAGTAGTCGTTCAGTAGCGGTTTCGCGCGTCTCAGTCTCTGGCTCGGGCGGAACCGAAAACTGAGCATCTGAGGGATTGACCAGGGTCCCTGAGGCATTGACCTGAATTCGTTCAAGATCGCCGGTGATCTGACGCAGCTCAATCCGGCCGGGGAAGAAATAAATGCGCGCGTGGAGCCTAGTGATCGAAATGCGCGCGGATTTCGGTTCGCCAGGATCGATCGGGATCGAAATTTTGGCATCTCGAAGATCGACAGCGTTTAAGGCAGGTTCTTGCTGGAACAAATTGGCATAGTTGACATCGAGTAACAGATCGCTGACTTCGGCGAGCACAGTCTGGCGAAGCTGGCTATCGTAGATCTCAACATCCTTTGCCACGAGCCCCCGAAAAGGGTCGAGAGTTAAGCGACGCACGCTGATCTGAAGGCCAAACCGCCCAAACTCTTTTTCCAGCACGCCTCTCCATCGCCGGCCGAACCCTTTCTCGTAGACATAGTAGGCTCCCCAGCTCAGAACCAACAGGAACAGGAGCAGCGAACAAATACGGGTTAAGGTTTTTTGTTTCAATCCGGGCACAGGTTATGCTATTTCTATGACCCCGATGATTCAACCGAACTGTCGGGCACGTTTTACTGGGGAAGACTTTAATTTTATCGTTCGCACCCTCGCGAAAGATCGTTCGAATGCGGTCAGCCTGGTCGAATTATTAACAGAAAGCGACGCACGCGACGAGATTCTCGATCATGAAGCCTTAGTACGAGCGGTATTGGAAAACCCTACCAATCTAACGATCTCTTCCCAATTCTACTTTTACGTTTTGGCCAGGTTGGTGCTGAAACGGTCGGGAATCGACGATCGCGAGCTGGCGGATTACGTTGCCGCTATTCTCGAAAAATTTTCGCAAACGAAACAGCTCCGTGCGCCAATCGAACATCTTGAAGCGCATTATATCAGCGACATGTTAATGGCGCTCAAGGCTGCGACGCCTTACCAAACGTTCCTTATCCGTGCGCATGTTGGCAATTACTCGCTCTTCCTCAGCGGTATTTTCCGCGAGAACATCGAGCACAGGCAACAACGCGGTGCGCCTAGCTGCGAGTTCTACGAGGGCGTCGGCCGTTGCAGCTTTCAGGTTGCTGCAACCTTAGAAGTTGCCCGGCGTTACGAGCTGGGCGCTTTATTCCAAAAGTTGTCCGATCAGTTCCATCAGTGCCGGCTCGCTTTGAACCGGTTGACCGATGAACTGGTTGATCTAGGCGACAATCGATTTGTTCCTGCATTTGAATGAACCAGACACTGTTCAGCGAAGTTCAGCGCTTGTTTGAGAAGACCTACGCTTCGGTCGGAATCAATCTGGAGGATTGTTTGATCGATCGATCGCGTTGTTCGCAATTGACACGGCTCGCCGGCGCGTCAGCGCGTGAGCTCAGCGAGTTAGCGCGAACGTTCTTACGCACTGCAGGCGACCGGCTCTATGTCGGTATCTATTATTCCAGCTGGCTGATTGAACAGCTCGAACGCCATGATCCGCGACGCGGTTTATCGAACCAGAATATCGCTTCGCTTATCATGTTCGTGGAAGAGATAAATCATGCGTTACACGCAGCGCTTCAGTTCAAAGCCGGCTCGCGGCGAATCGATAGCGAAGACTTCGCGCGAAACCTGGAACTGCAGGGGATAGTCGACACGTATCTCGTGCTTCTATTGTTTGTGGCTTTCTTTCGTAAGACGCAGCGCGTCTCTCGAATGGACCGGCGATGGTTACGATTTCACATGTTCGAATCAAGGTCTCCGGACGCATACACCGATGCAAATTTGCGGGCTCGTTACCTGGAGACAGGCGAGCTGGCTGCAAGTTATACGTGGTACCTGGACACGCTGAACGGTGTACGCCGCCTCGACGAAATCCGCCAATTCCACTCACTCGACTACGAAGGTAAACGGCGCAGGATCCTTTCGTTAATGGATAGGGACGAGTGTTAGTGTTAGTACTGGTGCTAGGAAAGAATGAAATTTTTCTAGCGCCGTCCTATACTAGCACTAACACTCATTGATCTCTGCCGGGCTTTCCGCTAAAACCCGGGGTCAAGATGAAGATCTGGATCAATCGTGCCGGTCAGAACCTTGGGACGCTCGACCTCGAAGAAGTACAGCGCGGCCTGGATTCAGGACAATACCTCCCGACGGATCTCGGGTGGCGAGAGGGGATGGAAAACTGGAAGCCTCTCTCGGAATTTCCGGAACTTCGCATGCCGCAGGCGCCGGTTGTGCAGCCTGCTGTTCCGGGCGCGCCGCAAGCGGCACCACATCCCCAGCAAGCGGTTGCCGTTGTCGAAGGCGCAGAAACTGCGCCCTCGTGGGAGCGTCGCCAGGAACTGGGGTTTGGAAAGGCCCTTTTCGCAACCTGGAAAGAGGTTCTGTTCAATCCGACAGCAACATTCCAACGATTGAAAACGAGCGGAGGATACGCGTCACCGCTACTTTTTCAGGCAGTTATGACGACGCTGCTGTTTGCCGTCACGGCGATCTATCAAACCTTTTGGGTCGGACTGATCGGTGCTACCGGTATGATGTCAGATACCCATCGACATGGCATGGCTGCCGGGCCGGGGATAGCCGGCATGTTCTTAATGTTTGTAATCGTGGCTATCGTTGGGATCCCGCTCGCCATCGGGATGAACTTTGTTCGCGCGGGTGTTTTGCATTTCTGTCTGATGCTGATGAAAGGAACGTCGAAAAGCTACGAGGCGACTTATCGAATCACCAGTTATTGTGACAGTGGACTTATCTTCGCGTTGATCCCGTTCGTCGGAACATCCATCGGCGCAATCTGGTCGTTGATATGCGCGGTGATCGGTCTGCGTGAAGTCCACAAAACGGAGAATTGGCGAGCAATCATGGCCGTGCTTCTGCCGATCATTGTCTGTTGCGTCTTGGCGATGCTTTTGTACGGCTCCATTTTTGCTGCGCTCATGTCGTCGGCGCGGCACATGAATAGTTCGAATTGAACCCTGTGGAACCGAAGTCGCAAAGCGACTATAGATCTCAGCCAGTGGTGAGCGGAGCACGCGTTTCTCTGTGGCCCTTGTCAGGGCCTACACCGGTGGCTTTTATTTGTTGTCACTTCGCGACAAGTCCTTCTTGGGGCGACTGACGAGATCTGCCCGTCTTTGCAAAGCACAAATGAAGTTGACCTTGCGACCACTCGCACCAAAGGAAACCGACTTCGAACTGATGTTCCTCGCGGTGACGCTGCTGATCGCTGCACCTTGTTTCATCTGGCTGGCAATGGATCTGCCCTGGCCGAAATGTTTGCTGCGTCACGTAACCGGAATACCCTGTCCCACTTGCGGAGCAACTCGCTGCGCACTGGCTTTTGCCCGTGGAAACCTGGCAGTCGCCTGGATGCGCAACCCGTTCATGTTCGTTTGCTACGCGGCAACAGGGTTAATCGATCTATACGCGGCGACCGTTGTCCTGTTCCGGCTTCCGCGGATTCGCCTAGCCAATTTGCCAGCCGAGATCAAACATCGTCTGTGCGTCATCGTCGTGATCGCGCTGGGGATAAACTGGTGTTACCTCCTCGCGTTCCATTGATCTGCTCTGCACGATCGAGAAATGGGGACTCACAGTCCCTTGCTCTGCACAGAACAACTCCAAACCACCTAGCCCGGCGCGGTTCATCGCTTCAAGCACCAGCTCTGGACGGTTGCAATCGTGGCTGAGATGTCCAAGCACCAAACGTTCTAATCTGTCGCCAGCGATAGTTGCTGCCAATTGGGCGGCCGCATTGTTCGACAGGTGACCGTGCCGCGACAGAATTCGCTGTTTCACCGGCCACGGTCGTTTGGGGTCGTTCTGCAACAGGCGCTCATCGTGATTAGTCTCGATGACGAGCGTGTGAACAGACCGAAGACGATCAATTGCGAGTTTGGGCGCATACCCGAGATCGGTCAAAAACCCTATCGATCCAGAATCACTCGTTAAAACAAACGCTGTCGGATCAACCGCGTCGTGAGGGACATAAAAGCTCTGGATCTCGACATCTTTAATAACGAACGTAGCGCCCGTCTGGAAAAGATGCCATCGATTGAACTCCGCTAGAAAGCCACGTCGCAACGTTTCTGCCGTCAGCGGATTGCAATAAATCGGGACGCCGAAACGACGAGAGAAAATCTCCAGTCCAGCGACGTGATCGGTGTGCTCATGCGTCAGCAAAATTCCGTCAAGCTCTTCTGGAGCAACCCCGATTGCCGAAAGTCTGCGGGTAATTTGCCGAGCGCTGAATCCGGCGTCGACCAGGATTCGGCATCTATCCGTTGCGACCAGCGAACAGTTGCCGCTACTGCCACTTCCAAGCACTGTTAAGCCGAACACTAAGCGCATTTAACCGTACCAGCGGACGGAGTTCAAGTTGTTGTGCCTGGATCTTTAAAAAAAGATTCAAGCCAAGGCCGCAGCGTCCGCAGAGTTATAAATGTAGTTTTGTTAACTCCGAGTGAAATCTACCCAAAAAATTGTCCTTGCCTTTCGCTCGGTTCCTTTCGAACTTGAAAATCTGTTTCCCTCCTTTTTATGAACCGTTACGTCACCTACCTTTTCATGGGCGCTCCAGGTAGTGGGAAAGGGACCCAGGGCAAAGTTCTCGGGACCATTCCCAGGTTTTATCATTGTGCCTGCGGCGATGTGTTCCGTTCCATGGATTTGAGGACACCAATCGGACTGAAATTTATCGAGTTCTCAAGCAAAGGGTTGCTTGTGCCCGATGACCTCACCGTGCAACTTTGGCAGCATCACATTGAAGGCCAAGTGGCTGACGGCGAATTTAAGCCGGACATCGACGCGTTGGTGCTTGATGGTATTCCCCGCAATGTCGGACAAGCGAAACTGATGGAGTCATTGATCGACGTGGAACAGGTATTCCATCTATCGTGTCCAAACCGGAACGAGCTGGTACGCCGGTTGCGCAAGCGCGCGATCAAGGATAACCGGCTCGACGATGCGAGTGAGGAGGTTATTCGCAGGCGGCTAGCCACCTATGAAGAAGAGACCAAACCGGTATTGGACTACTACACCGGCAGGGTCACAATGGTCGACGCGCTGCAACCGCCGGTGAAAGTTCTGAACGATATCCTCAGCGTCATCTGGAATTCTCGAAACGGTTCGTTGCCATTCAACGCGTAAACCTGGATTTTGCACGAGATGCAAAATCCGACGCATTCCAAGCCCCGGGTGCTATTCATGGGCACGGGCGAAATCGGTTTACCGGTACTGCGGTGGCTGATCAAGGCGCCTGACCTCGATCTGGTAGCGGTTGTAACCCAGCCCGATAAGGCTGTTGGCCGTTCGCAAATCTTAACGGCACCCGCGCCGAAACGGGTCGCACTTGAAAATGATTTGGCGCTCCTACAGCCGGCCAAAGTTCGCCGGCCGGAAGCATTAGACGCCATCTGCAGATTCACGCCAGACCTGATCATCGTAATGGCTTACGGCCAGATTTTGCCCAAGGCGCTATTGGAGATGTCCCGAATCGCCTGCCTTAATCTGCATGCGTCGTTGCTGCCGAGGCACCGAGGCGCTGCTCCGATTCAAGCTTCTATCCTGGCCGGCGACAGGACCACCGGTGTCACTCTGATGCACATGGCCGAAGGGCTGGATGCGGGTGACATTGTATTGGCGCACTCTTTGTCTATCCGACGGCGCGAAACAGGTGGTTCACTGCATGACCGATTAGCGGCGCTGGCACCGGGCGTACTAGCAGAGGCAATCCCTCTGTTCCTTCGAGGCGAAGCACCAAGAACGCCGCAGGAAGAGAAACTTGCGACGTATGCGCCAAACTCGATCGCGAATCCGGTAAATTGGATTGGACGCAGACCTGCTGGCATCTGGATCGCGTGATCCGTGCGATGAATCCTTGGCCAAGTGCCTACGCTACTTTGCCTGACGGGAAACGGTTAAAAATCCATGGCGCCTTGCCCATGCATCACCGCACCGGAGCTCCTGGTGAGTTGGTTGGGATCACTCACCGAGGGATGATCATTGGCTGCGGAGAAGGCAGCCTTTTGCTGTTGGATGTGCAGCTCGAAGGGAAACGCCGGATGTCTGCGCTGGAGTTCACACGAGGGCATACGGTAACGAGGCTGCTGTAACCCTCTTAGGTCCTTCTTCTCTTTGAGTTTCTCTTCTCCTTCAGCTCCTTAGACAAACCCTTAAGAATGTCGCGACTGACCAGAACGAAACTCATCGCTCTCATCGGCTCAAAAGAAGCGTTTTCAGGAATCATCAGATGGCAGTGAATCACCAAGTCAGGATTCTTATTACTTACCGCAACGTCAGGGATGGAGCGAAGCGCAGAGATTCTCTCTCGCCTGTCAAAGCTTTTCTTTCTCTTTAGGGGTGTCCAGAAGGGGATATTTCTCTTTTCAGAGGGAACGCAGCGAGATTATGCAAGCAGACGAGCTAATGATCTCAGTCGAACGATTTTCCTTCTGGTTGACAATCACGGCTCAATGAGTGACTCGGCGATAATGCGCTTATCGACGACGCGCAAGGGATCGTAACACCGATGAATTGTGGGTAGGGGAAACCCGAGCGCAGTTGTGTCTAGCGCCTCCGCTTGCTAGTTTGGCGTAAATGCCGCTACCTGCACCCGAACAGCTCAGCAGGACCATTGAGACTCTCTACCGGTCGGAATCGGGCAGGGTCCTGGCGACGCTCGTGCGCCTGCTCGGAGACCTGGACCTGGCCGAAGAGTCGATGCACGAGGCGTTCGCTGCCGCTCTAGAGTCCTGGACGCTGGCTGGCATTCCGGACAAGCCACGCCCGTGGCTGATTTCAACGGCACGCTTCAAGGCCATAGACGCTATGCGCCGACGCGCGCGGTTTGATGGAGCACAGCGAGATCTTGTTGCTCATATGGAATCGCGCGTCAACGACGCTCCCAGCGAAGATGAAGAGATCGGGGATGAGGAGATTGAGGACGATCGTCTCCGTCTGATCTTCACCTGCTGCCATCCAGCTCTGTTTCCGGAAGGACAGGTTGCGCTCACCCTGCGCGAAATCTGCGGCCTGACCACGGAGGAGATTGCCCGCGCATTTCTAGTTACGCCGGCAACGCTCGCCCAACGCATCGTGCGCGCCAAGGCAAAGATTCGAGAGGCATCGATTCCCTACGAGGTGCCGGCGCCGCAGGAGTTGCCGGAGCGGCTGGACGCGGTGCTTCAGGTCATCTACCTCGTCTTTAACGAGGGTTATTCGGCTGCGGCGGGAACGGAGGTAACGCGGGCCGAGCTCACCGGCGAGGCCATTCGACTGGGACGGCTGCTGGCCGAACTCCAGCCAGAGCCGGAAGTCATCGGGCTGCTTTCCCTGATGTTGCTGCAGGAATCCCGCCGCGCGGCGAGGACCTCGCCGGGCGGAGAGCTGATTTTGCTGGAGAATCAAGACCGCGCGCTTTGGAACCGCGAACAGATCGCGGAGGGAGTGGCATTAGTAGAGAAAGCCCTGAAATCCCGCCGCTTCGGCCCTTACACAGCGCAGGCTGCGATTGCGGCCGTCCATGCGGAGGCGGAATCGGCCGCTGCGACCGACTGGCGGCAGATTGTTGCGCTTTACAACCAGTTGGTGCGAATTCA
>JBPYFC010000249.1:0-9915 GCA_051984705.1 Chthoniobacterales bacterium
AATCGCTTCGTTCAAGTTTTCGGCAATGTTGAAGGGACCGTCACGCGTGTAAACCGTTTCGGCTTCTACCTCATTGATTGCGCGTTGCACTTCCTCCGGTCGAACGCCCTCTTTTTGGATCTTCTCAATTTCTGCCAGCAACGCCTTCTCAACCTGTTCATGCTGGATACCGGGTGCGAGGAAGCCGGCCAGCAGAAACATCCCGGGGTCACGGAGCTGGTGTAAGGTGGCTGAAGCGCTGGTGGTTAGGCCTTTATCCGTCAGCGCCTGGTAAAGCCTGCTCGATTTGCCGCTCTGAAGAATAGTGCTGAGGACCGAGAGCGGGTAACAGTCGCTATTCAAGCCTTCGGGAGCTTTGAATCCGATCGTTACTACTCCCAGTTGTCCCGCTCTCTCAAGAGTGACGCGACGAGGTCCTTGTTGCTCCGGTTCTTCAGTGTACAGCGCGGGAATCGGTTTCGGAGAGCGGCTTATCGGTCCAAAGAACCGGTTAATAGCATCCAGAGCATGCTGTTTAGTAAAATCGCCGATAACTGTCACAGTCGCGTTGTTGGGCCAATAAAAGGTGCGATAGAATTCCCGAAGTTTTTCAATCGGTACTTTTTCGATATCGGAGCGCCAGCCGATGACTGGGTGATGATACGGATGCGCTTGGAAAGCTGCTGCAAAGATTTCTTTCGTCAGCGCGCTCACCGGGCTGTTCTCACCTCGCTCGTATTCGTTGCGGACGACGACCATCTCGGCTTGACGGTCTTCTTCGCGAAGCGCGAGGTTCTGCATGCGATCAGCTTCCAACTCGGCCACAAGATCCAGGCGTTCGGATGGAACCGTGGCGAAATAGTTCGTTCGATCGTAAGAGGTCGTTGCATTGATTTCGGCTCCGTAGCGAGACAGCATCGTGGCATAACTGTTTCCGTTGCGCTGATTGTAACGCTCCGTCCCTTTGAACATCATGTGCTCCAGCAGATGCGTCGCGCCGGTTGTGCCGGTTACTTCGTTTCGTGACCCGACATGGTAAGTAACCATGAATGTGACTACGGGTGCGGAATGGTCTTCCAGCAGAAGCACGGCGAGATCGTTCGATTTCAGCCGATATTCTTCGATGCCGCCGCTTTCTTTAATTCGTTCGAAAGGCTCATCGGCGGCGATCGTGGCAAAGGCTTGGAGGAAAACGAGCAACAGCAAACAAAACGGCTTCATAAAGAGATGACAGGGGCGACGGACCATACCCATGTTGTCGCAAAGCGCCAACAAAACTCAGCAATGGGTGAGCGCCAGCGAGTTCCTGGACTTTGCGGCTGCACTGGGGTCTGCACCTCCACGCGGGCCAACGATTCACCGGTCGTCGTAAAGCAGACACCTTTTAGGTTTGTCGTGCCGAAATCCAGACCTATTAAAACCGGCACAGTCACAGCGGCTGAATCATCGATTAGCCGGCTGTACGGGGACCGTCGTCAGATTTCCCGCTGGAACTGTTTTTCGGCGAGAAAGCCTTTCCCTCAACCTCAGCAGGCAACGGAATCATAACTCCCCCTTTGCACTCTCCTGGCAAAGTCTTCTTTCGCGGAAACAAGCCTGCTAAGCAGTCTTTTACCGTGGCCAGACGCTCCGAACGATGAGAGCCGGTTCCGCGCTATACACCTTAACTTCCCGATGACATGCCGTAGGATTTGCTGGTGCCTCGGCTCTTGGTCGGGAGGTAGTGCCGCTGCTTCCTCTAGACCGTGCACGAAGCCTTGGATCAGCGCAGCTCCGATGTTAATCTTATAGACATTCAGCATCGCAGCAGCCTTAGTATCTTCGGGGTGAATTCCACTACCACCATGCAGGACGAGCGGAATTCCGGTGCTTTTCGCGATCTCCCTCAAGAGGTCCAAATCAAGGCGCGTCTTCTGGCCGTGCACTGATCCAACCGAAACGGCCAAAGTGTCGGTTTCGGTCTTCTCTGCCATCTCCGCCGTGTCATGCGCGGCAGCTGTAATTGCATGGCCCCCCTGATACTCACCGCCGAACAACCCAATTTCAGATTCGAGAATTGCGCCCGACTCGTGTGCCATTTCCGCGAAGCGTGTTGCGCCAGCTATGTTCTCGGCCAACGGCAGATGACCTCCGTCATACATCACAGAATAGTAGCCCCGGCGAAGGCTGCGAAAAATGTTGCTGTCTTTTCCGGGATGATCCTGGTGCATTAATACCGGCACCGGAGCCTTTTCTGCTAGGGAACGAATCAGGCCAGAGAGTTCGTCCATTCCGCCATAGTTGAAATTTATAAAGTCGGTCTGAACCATGACGGGCGCGTCTTCAAGCTCAGCGGCTTCGATGACCGCGCGCGCCATCTCGAGGTTGCTAACATTAAAAGATGGCACGGCAAACCTGTTTTTGAAGACGTAAGCGAGAAATATTCGTGGTTTTGTAACAAACATAAGTTGATCTTTTTCGGAAGACGCGAGAACGGAGCGGGCCATTGTGAAATGGCGATTAACCCGCCACCATAAGTCGAACGACCTCATCGTGGTTTGTTTGCGAGACAAAGCGCTCCCCAACCTTTTCGCCGCGGCGCAAAACCAGAATCCGGTCGCTAACTTGAAAAATGTCGTTCAGATTGTGAGAGATGAAAATCACTCCTACCCCGCTCTTTTTGAGTTTCTGGATTATTTCCATGACTTTCCTTTGCTCAGGCACACCAAGAGCGGCGGTCGGTTCATCCATGATCAACACGCGCGCTTTCCAATGGATTGCACGTCCAATCGCGACCGATTGACGTTGGCCGCCCGATAAAGACCGGAGCGGACTCTCTGGGTGCTGAATATGGATATCAAGGTCCTGCAGGGTCTCCACGGCCTCTTGCCGCATCCGTCGACGGTCGACGAATGGCAGTCCAACGATGCGCTTGACTATTTCTCGGCCAAGAAACACATTCCCGCCAACATCCAGATTGTCCGCAATCGCCAGATCTTGATAGATTGTCTCGATGCCCGCATCCCTTGCCTGATGCGGTGTCTCAAAATGTATTACCTGGCCACGGTATTTAATAGTGCCCCTATCGGGCTTGTGGACTCCGGAGATCGTCTTAATCAATGTAGATTTGCCCGCGCCGTTGTCTCCTGCCAAGGCGAGAACTTCGCCAGGATAGAGAGTTAACGCTACATCTTTAAGCGCCTGCAGACCTCCAAACCGTTTCGAGATATGCTCAAGATCTAGCAGAGGGTCCTTATTAGGGGCATTCATCACTTTATTTCCTCCCGCCTTTCTGCATCTGATCAACTAAAACAGAGATAATGATCACCACGCCGACGGCCACAAATTGCCAGAATGGTTCCACATTTACAAAAACCAGGCCGTATTGAATCACTGCAATGATCAACGCGCCAATGATCGTGCCAATGATCGTTCCTGACCCCCCGAACAGGCTGGCGCCTCCTATCACGACCGCAGCGATACTGTCGAGAAGGACCGGTTCGCCCGCCTGAGCCGCGCCGGCAGAAAATTTGGCAGTATAGAAAATACCTGCGCATGCCGCCGTCAGTGCAGAGAGCACATAGAGCGCAATAGTATTATTGCGCACATTGATTCCCGCGCGCAGAGCGGCATTTACGTTTCCCCCGATTGCATAGATGTGCTGGCCAAAGCGCGCGTGAGAAAGCAAATAATGCATTCCCAGGATTATCACGATGGTCAGGAGAACCAGGTTGGGAAATCCGATCGTTTCGCCATTCCCGATCTCTCCCAACAAGCCACCCTGGACGGGAACAGTTGTGCCTTTTGCTAGCAGGAACGACACGCCCCTAGCTACGCCGTACATTCCAAGTGTGCCAATAAACGGCGGCACGTTCAGGTCGGCAATCAGGTGGCCGTTGATCAAGCCGGGTACGATAGCAATGGCCAACGCGGCTGCGACGGCCACGACGAGGCTTATGCCCGGATTTCCCAGCTGTGCAGCCCAATTGTAAACATGAGCGGTCACGACCGCAGAAAGACCCATCGTAAACCCTACTGATAAATCAATCCCGCCAGAGATAATGACGAACGTCTGGCCGAGAGCAAGTAGGAGCGGCGTGACGGTAAAAAGCGCAATTGATTTTACGTTAAACGGGTTAAACACAAAAGTACTGTGATACGCCACGCGAGCCCAGATTTCGAAGGTGGCTAATAGAATCGCCAGGAACAGCCACGCTCGAAAGGCGGCTAGAAGTGCCAGCCAACGGAATGCCTTCTGGTCTCGACCACCTGCAAGTGGCACCGATTTTGTAAGATCCTTTGCTAGAACCATTTGATTTGCCCCGGTATTATGAGGTAACGGCATTCCGAACACCGCCGCCTGTCTCGTGAAGTAAAGTCGATCTTAATCTGAATAGATGAAGCGCTTGACGTTCGGATCGTCGACATTAGCCTTGTCGATCACCGTAAACCCGGTGCCAATCAGTGGAGGAATCGATTGGCCAGTCAAATGCGCATGCGCTGCGATAACTCCAAAATATCCGATTTCGGCGGGATGCTGAGCGATCGCGATATCCACAGTTCCAGCTTTGATTTCGGGGACGATCGACGTCGGAGCATCAAAGGCGGCCACTTTTACCTTTCCGCTTGCACCGGCCTGTTTTGCTCCACTCGCAGCACCCATCGCGGAGAAAAGGTTCGCACCAAATACACCGGCAAGATCTGAATTGCGCGCAAAGACCGATTGAAACTGGGAAGCCGCCTTGTTCGCATCATCGTCGTTGAATTGGGTCTCCAGAACTGTAATGTTCGGATGCTTTTTCATTTCTTCTTTGAACCCCTGTTCGCGCTGATCGGTCGTCGAGATGCCGGGCTTCACGTTGGAAACGTACACTTTTCCTTTATCTCCGATCGCCTTCGCCAGAGCTCGCGCAGCGATCTCTCCGCCCAGAATGTTATCGGACGCAATGTAAGAGAGCGGAAAATCGGCACCACCGCTTCCGGTCTGGTAGCGGCCATCCCCGATGAAAGTGTCCACCGTGATCACCGGTATTCCGGCCTCAGAGGCCTTCTTGAGTGGCTCGACCAGCTGGACCTTGTCTGTCGGGGCGATCAAAATGGCGCTCGGCTTCCGGGCAATAACCGCGTTCAACACCGGAACCTGCGTAACGGGATTAAACTCGGGGGCGCCCTGAAAGATAAGGTCGACACCCACCACCTTAGCGGCAGCTTCCGCGCCTTTGTGCATCGTAATATAGAAAGGATCCGTCGTAAGCCCTGGGATCAGGGCAATCGTGTACTTGTTGTCAGCTGCCAAGGCCGTTTCGACTGGCGAAAGAGCAACAAGTCCGAGTGTGGCAGTTACTGCGAGTGCATTTGTCCAATGTTTCATATTTTGGGGTAGACAGGTTGGGCGGCGACGCAATGAGCCCAAGATTGGTAATCATGGCGTAGCCCCTGATGGTTCATGTGAGTTAGCCTAGCCAATCATGTGATGATGGCGATTTTGATCCCTTCTCGTGCGAAAGCCAAATCGAGCGCTTTTTGATAGTCTTGTAAGGGAATCTCGTGGGTGACGATTTCGTCCACCCTGACCTTTCCGCTCTCCAGATAGTCAAGCGCTCTGGGGAAACAGTCGATCTGAGCGAAGGAACCCTTAATCGTCAGTTCGCGGCGCATGATGTCAGCCGGCGTTACCTGGGCAATCGCGCGGTCGGCATAAACGGCATAGACCATAATGGTGCCGCGGCGCCGAGTGAAACGAATCGCATCCTGCAATAGTTCTGTAGAACCGGTTGCCTCGATGACGTAGTCGAATCCATTTGCACTAACACTTTGGAGGCCGCGACGATGAACCTCTGGATCTTTCCGATCAATCGCCACCACCTCGTCGGCAGCGAGACGCGCTATGAGATCCAACTTCGGGCCCGCAGGGGCTGCGACGGTTAAATGGGATGCACCATTCAGCTTCAGTAGTTGAGCTAACACCTGCCCTGTTGGCCCGGCGCCAAACAGAAGGACTCTGCTTGCTGGCTTCATCGCGAGAGTTTGCATGCCGTGTACGGCGCAAGCCGTCGGCTCGACCATGACGGACTCCCGAGTGGAAAGTTTTTCTATGGGGAAAACCAGATCGGCGCGAAGTTTAATGTACTCAGCAAAGGCTCCATTAATCTCTACGCCAATGCCGTCCAGGTTTTCGCATTCCAGGAAGTCCCCCCGTTTACAATAGAAACATTTACCGCAAGCCATCGTCGTGCTTGCGGTAGCCCGCTGCCCTTTCTTTAGCCCAGTGACTCCAGACCCAAGCTCAACGATCTCGCCCGAAAATTCGTGACCCGGCGTGAGGGGAAATCGCGGTCCGAACTCACCTTCGTGGACGTGGAGATCTGTGCCGCAGACCCCGCAGGCGTGAACCCGGAGAAGGATTTCGTCGCGTTGGATTTTTGGGACAGGAACATCCCGATATTCGAATTTACGAGGGGCATCGTAAACAATTGCTTTCATAATGAGATTAATAAGCCAGCAATATTTTGATCGACGGGTCGGGAGGAGACATCGGATATGTTTGTTGTGAAGGTAAACAAAGTCAAGCAACTTTTAAAAATATTTCTGTCGTGGCTTGAGAAAGGGCAGCTTTTCCGGAGCAATCGATCCCGAGAAATCGTTTGTTTCGACGGTTGACAAACGCCATCTCAAAGAGTGAGAGTTGAGCGTTAGCGTTTCCCAATGGCTAAACCGAGTCTGATCCGTCGTATCAACCAATCTCGCGTCTTGCGGTTGCTCAAGGATAGAGGAAAGCTTTCGCGGGCTGACCTTGCCCGTTTTTTAAACCTGACACGATCCACCCTTACCTTTGTTGCGGGTCAGTTATTGGACGCAGGCCTGGTTACAGAGGCGGGTGAGTCTTCCATTGCCCAAGCTACCGGTCGGCCGGGCACGGCGTTGAAATTGAACCCAGACGGCGCATTTTTTCTTGGCGCCGAGATCGCGGCCGAACGCATTCACTTGGTTTTGATAAATCTCGAGGGCTCGATCATCTATCGCGAGACCGTAAATTTGCGGTCTCGAAAACCGGAATTGGTTTGCGAACAGCTTGTCGAGATGGTTGAGGGTGTCAAGTCCGGCGATCTACTAAGTTCTGATCGCTTGCGAGGGTTGGGCGTCTGCGTTTCAGCGCTGGTCAATTCTCAAGGAGTGATTCGGATCGCCCCCACTCTTGGCTGGAACCGATTCGATCTGAAAAGCGTCCTTAAGTCGCGATTAGGCCTCGCCGTATTTGTCGAGAATGATGCGAATGGCGCTGCGCTGGCAGAGCTCTCTTTTGGCCGCAGACCAGGTCAAACCGATCTTTGTCTGCTCTACTTGGGTGTTGGTGTTGGAGCCGGCATAATTTTTGATAGAAAAATCTTTCGAGGCAGCGATGGTCTCGCAGGCGAAATTGGTCACCTGACACTTAATCTGACTGACCTTGCGCGAGCCGAAAGAATGGGCGTTCTTGAGGCTCAATTGGGTCGAAACGGGTTGCTTGCATCTTACCAGCAAGTGGGGGGAGAGGCGAAAAACCTCGAAACGTTTCTTCGAGACCTCAGGACGGAGAAGCCGCTTGCCCGGAAAGCCGTTAAAGCGTGGGAAGAGTGGCTTATTCTGACAATTAGAAATCTGGCGGATCTATTTAATCCGCAGCTCGTTGTCCTGGCAGGACCGCTGGCTGAGCTTTTTCCTTTCGTAGAAGAAGACGTTAAAACCAGCCTGCGGCGAAGGTGTTTTCCTACAGTCGAAAACTTGGATATTGAAGTGTCCTCTTTTGGCAAAGACAGCTCTGCTCTGGGAGGAGCGGCCTTGGTCTACGACCAGATTCTCAGTGTGCCGGACAGCAATTTTCTGGAAGACCTTGATTTGGCGGAGGCTGCTATCAAGTAAGAATTTCATTGTTCGGAGTTGTTCAAGGACATCTGCTACGCGCTGAAACGCGCCTAACGATTTTAAGCGCTCTGCCCTGTTGTTTTGCTCCGCTCTTCTCGGGTAACGACAGACGTTCCGTTTTTCCTGTACGAGTTCGGGGACTTCGCGACAACGAGCGCGCGTTGTAACCCAGCTAAAAAAAAGCAAGTTCCCGATTGGTTCCTTCTGGGCGCTCCCACTCGGCCTGGCACGTAGTGTAAGAGGTTGCGGCACGATTCGGGCCCTAGGTCCATGGGGCGAAGAACGCTAACAGGATGGTTTTCGAATCCTATGGCGCCTTCAGCCTTGAGTCGCTCGCGCACAGCCGAAGCCATCTTGCGCGCCTCCTCGTGGCGAGGAGAAATCATGAGCGACGTTTTGCCGGCCAGAAGCGGGGTGTCCTTTAATTTCTCGAACGAAGAACGGGAACCGTAACGCACGACCCAAAAACAAGACTCCGGACTACCGGATCTGCTTAAACGCTGTATGCCCGGCGGCGTAAATCGCATCTACCATTTCCATCAGCTCGGTCGCTTGAACCGCACTGTTTACCGGCGGTTCAACACCTTGTACCGCCCGCAGGAAATAACGCATCTGGGTCGTGAAACGGTTTTCCTTTTCCGGTTCAAGAGGGACCTCCACCGGAACCAGATCATCGCCAATGATTTCCACCATTTCGATTGGCTTCGGGGCCTGCCCCGGCACGTTCTGATTGATGTCGGTGATTCGAATCGAGCCTTTCGGACCGTACAGGGTGGTCTGGAATATCTCTCGCCCAGCCCATTTGCTGGCCGGGACCTCCGGCAGCAAGTTTGCCGCCCAGGCCACCTGAAACTGTAACGTAGCGCCTGTCTCGAACTTGACCATGCCATAAGCACTATCTTCCACATCAAACAGCGGGGCTTTCACCAGCTGGGGGAACTTTTGATAAGTTTGCGCAAAGACCGATTCCGGGCGCGGAACACCCATAAGAAACCACGCGGTATCGATCACATGAACACCAAGGTCAATCAGGGCGCCTCCTCCCGACCGCGACCGATCGAGAAACCAGCCGCTCATTCCCGCCGGTGTTCCACGGGTGCGAATCCATTTACTTTCGGCGAAATATATTTCTCCCAGGCGCCTTTCGGCCACGATCCGGCGGGCAGCCAAAGTATTACTGGAAAAACGCATTTGCCGTCCAAAGAAGTAGATCAGTCCCCGCTCCTCGGCTTCCCGCTGCACGTGCCGCATTTGTTCAACGTTAATGGTTGGCGGTTTTTCGCATAAGACATGTTTATCGTGTTGCAGGGCTTTGAGCGAGATCGGGTAATGCAACGCGTTTGGCAGCGCCACGACCAAGGCATCGATCCTGGGGTCTGCCAAAACTTGGTCTACGTCACGGACAGCGCGCACCTGAGGGAGCTCAAGCCCAAATGTTTTCGCGAATCGAGAAGCGAATTCTTTTCGTCGCTCGTCGTTGAGCTCGCAGACTGCTTCTAGAATACCTTCTCCGGACTGAATGACTCCGTGCGCATGGTAAAGTCCCGGAAGCCCTAGTCCGACGATTGCTACACGCGTCTTTTGCATTCAGCCGCGCACGATATCTTGGAGCGAGGTTGCTTGCAACGGTTGAGGGGGGGTGTCGGCGTCTGGGCGTATCGGCGTATCGGCGTATCAGCGTCGCAGGATTGGGTGATCTGAGCGGCGTTGGTATTCGCGGCGACCAATTATTCCGGAGCCCACCCGTTCGGCAGCCGGTGCGTAGACATGTCCTTGTGTTGGAACAAATGCTTTCGTCCCGAATGGGACGACATAAGTCAGCCAGGGATGATCCGGCCTTGGCCGGAGAACCCCTGGTAATCGCGTCCAACGCGTTTCATCCTGAAGGGATGGCTGAGTGCGGGAGAGTCTCCAGGGGAGACGCCGACACCTCCTCCGCTCCTCCCTTTCTCCACAGATGCCAATACGACGCCAGGCGTTGCTCGAATTGGCGCGGCTTTTCTGCGTATAGATTGCGCGCAATCTGAAAGGCCGTTCCGCGAAGCTTACGTTTTC
>JBPYFC010000250.1:0-5093 GCA_051984705.1 Chthoniobacterales bacterium
CTATCTTACGTTTCCTGTTGGCCGCCGAGATCCTCGAAAGCGATCTGTGGGAACAATATTGGGAGCTCGCTAATGGGACGCTTGATTTTGCATCTCACCATCCGCAGCCCGGCCCCAAGCTAATGGCGACTCCGGGCAACAAGCCTTACCACGACGCCCTCCAGATCCTGGACATGGACATGCCGCAATATGTTCTAGACAACGCCGATGATGAATTCAGTCATGCGAACTTAATCAGGGCTTACTTGAAATCGAAAGGAGCAAACACGTCGGATCTCGACCTGCTGGTTGGTCCTCATTTTCGCACGCTGGACAAGCAATCGAATGGAACACCCATCAGTAGTAGGGCGACGGGGTCAACCCAAAAACCTCGGCTCACAAACCTTACTCAACTCACCTTTGACGCCAGTTACATTGGTCGATACCGGTCTGACAGCGCGAACCCGGATCTTGGTGGCACAAATTTCGCCAACCCGGTGCCGACTCTGCTTTCCGGGCAGCACACTGCCATCCCTCGAACCGATCAAGACAGCCAAAATGGAAAGCTCATTATGGCAATCGCGTTCACAGCGGGGTTCCACTTTGGCTTTATTGAAGTAGGCGGAACTAGCCTATACCCCGCCCTGGCTCAGCGGGTACACGACCCAGAGGTTCTGCGGATTCTGCTTAGTATCGGTCCAACCGAAACGATGCATTTTCAGATTTGGCAGGAGAAAGCGGTGGGCGCGAATGCAGGCAACGCCACCCCATTCACGGTCTTTGACCCGACAAACAAGTCATCGGTGACATTCACGGACCTCACTGTCCCGAGCGAAAATTTGCAGGCTAATCTGATTATGCCGGAGCCGTGCCCATTCCTTTCGACAAGCTTCCCGATCTGCTCGATCATTCGTCCAACGCAGACCCAGGGATTTGCGACGGGGGTCGTTAAAGGGCTCAGTGCGACTGGACTTTTCATGGGACAGACGCAGGAGTTTTTCGAGCTCTTGATGGATCTGGCCTCAGACGCGGATGCGGCTACACGCTAAACCGCAAACCCGTATCAGGAGCAACAGCATACAAGGCCGATGGAGCGGTCCTGTGCCCGAGGCCGCTCCACGGTCGTAGACGTCCATGTTGGCTTGGCCGCCCGGGAGATCGGGCGTTACTGAAATCTAGAAGGTCGAATCTCGGAGCTCGAATGTGTGAGACAGGAGACAGGAGACAGGAGACAGGAGTCAGGAGCCGGGAGCGGATGCTGACTTCGGGCGTTCCTTTGGAATTTGGCACCGGCGCTACGAAGTAGCACAAGATTATCAGCCTAGGGCTTTAGCCCTGGGTACGGATATAGATTATGTTCTGCCCCAAAAGGGGCAACCGAATCGGCGCGTGGTCGCTACCCCGTTTCTTCGCAAAAGGTTCCCAATGTTGTCGAATACAACAATAACCGGGAGACTTTCTTTCCGAATCCTTGTTCGATCACTGTTCGGTAGCTCGCCAGTTGCGGTAAATACTGTTTGAGGAGGCGCTCTGAAAACTTGGCTTCTGTTTCGTCCGCTTGCTTTTGATTGGTTTTCCAATCGATGATCCAGAGGTCGCCGCTCTGTGTGCCAACTAACAGATCGATTGTTCCTTCAATCCATTTGTTCACATTGAACGGGAACGAGAAGCTGACTTCTGACTTGATCCATTCGGCTGCTCGAAGAATCTGCTGAATGGCATCACTCCGTAGGAAACGATCGATCTCGGTTTTCGCCCGCTGCGGAAGCGCCGGCTGGATCGAGTATTCGGTTTGCGGTTCCTGTGTGCCATTCCATGGAAACCTTTGCGCCCAATCATGCCAAAGGCGCCCGTACTCGTAAGCCCGAACGATCGGCTCGAATTCTTCTCCAGACACAGCTACGTCCGGATCCTGGGCGAGCGCGTGCGGCAGAATCAGCTCCGGTATTTTTTTAGATTCGTCACTGGCAGCGCGCAGAACGTCCGGAGCCAACTCATCAAGCGTTTTGGCGGCGGGTGCGAAAGTTTTTGCAGGGCGAGGAGGTGAAGGCAATTTCTCGCCCATGATGGGCACTTCGGCTAGATCGAAGTTGGCTGCCTCCAGAAATGAGCGGGTTGGATCCTGGTAAGACATCTCCGGCAGAATGAGAGCGTGCTTGGCTCGAGTTAATGTCACGTATAACAGACGCCGATACCGAGCTAACACCTGGTCAGGCGTTTCTTGACGTGCACGCGCCCGCGGACTCTCGCCGGCCCAGGCTACAACTTGATCTTGTTCAGATTCAATGATTCGCGGGTAACCGGTCGTCTCTGCTATATAGATTCATCTGCCTAACCCGAGGGGTATGACAATATCCCATTCAAGCCCTTTCGCTGAAAAGCTGGTGGTCAGTTCGATTGCATCTCTGGTAGCCAAATGCAAATCGGCGCTGTCAGTTAGCAAATCCAAAAGGTCATCCAGCCATTGATCCAGGGTTAAACCTTTCAGATCGGCTTCAAACGCTCTTTGGCGGAAGTGCTCCAAAGCAGCTGGATCTGCTTGAATGGCCTGCAACCTATCAGAGAGCTGACACTGTTGAAACAAGCGATCGACAAAGCGTCCCAACGTTATGTTGCGAGAAAGTTCTTGTTGAAGATTCTTCAGGAGCGCTTCTGATTTGACGTATTCATCGCCAAGCTTGGCCGGTGTTCGGAGCGAGTCGAGCAGCTCGGTATCAGCCACCCCGAAAATCTCCCGCAGCACACCAAACCGTTCAAACCTGTCCCAGGGATGAACCAGCGTGTAGAGCAAGGCAACAGGCCAGGAAAACGCCGGAACACTGCTCCAGGAAATTTTCTGATTGCGATAAATGAACGGCAGCCCTCGCGCGCGGAGGTGGCCGGCAAACGCGATCAACCAATCGTGTCTAGGAGCGAGCACCGCAACCTGATTCCAGGAGTCGATACCAAGTCCTTCTTTCCCTTCATTTTGAATCCAGTTTGCCAGCTGCCGCGCCTCAGCGTCGAAAACGGCTTCGACGTTCTTGGGATGTGAGTCGGGAAAAGTCATTTGGATTTTTCCGACATATCCCCGATTCTCCGGACGCCCGCAGGCAAGATCGTCGTACGCAATCTCATGTTGAGCGAGATTCGATTTCTTAAAGACGTTGTTCACCGTTTCGACGACTGATGCCGGACAACGCATTGTACCTTTTAATCGAAGTTCCGCTCCGCTAATTCTGAACGCTTCGTTCAAAGCATCGTACGATTCGATTGCGGCTCGTTCGTAGATAACTTGTCGCGGATCGCCGACCATCGAGAAGCGCCCCTCTTCCGGGCCCTTAATGAGGTGAGCAGGCCAGGTGCCGAAAGGGGCCCCAACTGGCCGCGTAATTTCCACCAGAATCTCAAACATCGACCGCGTCGTGTCCTGCGCCTCGTCGAGAATAACGATCGATCTCCGCTGACGAAGCCGATCGAGCGTATTCGGATCGGCAAGCAGTTGATGACAGAGGCTGATCTGATCATCAAACGTTACGATGCCTTGTCTAAGACAGAAAGAGCGGAACTGATCAGCGAGTTGATTAGCTACTACGCAAGCGGCGTCTTCGACCCATTGGACCAGTGGTCCAAGTGAAGCCTGCCATGCGCTGATTAACGATTCAGATTGGCTGGTGAGCATCGGTATTCTCAGATAGGTGGCGGTATCGGCGCGCAAGTGCCTGATCAGTGTGTCCAGTTCTTCGACCAGGCGCTGGTGGTTTTTCTGGCTCTGGCTGGGCACGACGCAATTGGCCAGGAACGCTGCATTCGGAAGAGGCGGCTCATTAGGAATGAGAGTTTCGTGTTTGGGTCTGGAGATCTGGAAAGCCAAATCGAGCAACTCTTGCCATGTACAGAAGATCAACACCTTCTGGGTCAGAGGATCTTCGGCAAAGCGACGGCTGATATCAGGATCACTGATGAATCGATCCCAAAGTCTTTCGCGCGTCCGAATGCTAGGCGCGATTGGGTCGGCGGGAAACTCTTGAGGAAAATCGCGTAACAGGCGTACACAAAAACTGTGAATCGTTCCGAAGAAGGCCCGATCTAATCGCTGCAAAATCGTCCTGCTTACTTCGATTTTCAGACGAGCCAGTAGAGCGGCGCGAACGCGCTGCCTGAATTCGTTGGCGGCGCTTTTGGTGTAAGTCACAACAACCAGCCGCTGCAACGCGTCCTGCTCACCTTCCAGCGCGATGGTAACAATTCGGTCGACGATCGCGCGTGTTTTGCCGGTACCGGCTGCAGCAATGACAGAAAAATTCTTGTGAATCTCTCGAGTGAACCGATCGCGGGTTTGCTGGTCGGGAGAGGCTTCCGGATTCGTTCCCGAAAAGTCGAAGAGCTCGAGTTGGCCGGGGTCGAATCCCTTCATGTTCTCTCCATTTTCTTCTCCAGCACGGCGGCCGGGATATCGATTGTTGCGATGGGAAGCGTTTCGCTTTGGCCGAATCTGGCTGCGGGCCGGCGACCGAACACGAGTTGGGATTGGATCCGGGCCAGCCGTTCGACGACCGGTTTCAGCTTTTCGTCAGACGGAAACCTGATCGGCTTCAGATTTTCCGGCCGAACGACCGTGAACTTGACCGCGGCCGCACCGTTAGCCAGCGCCAGGAGTCGATAGCCAACAAATTGTAATCCGTCGTCGGTTGACGGACGGAAAACGATCGGTAAACGCGAGGTTTTGAAATCACAGATTTTCAGGGAGGCTTCTCGAATTTCTGCTCGGTCGGAAATGATCAGATCAGTGCGGCCGCGCAATCGCACACCCTGATAGACGCCTTCCAGTTCTCCTTCCGCTTGGTACCAGTGGCCGGGCGAAAACCAGTTTGCTGTGAGCTGCAACATGCGGGCGGCAACCATAGTAGCCTGGCTCATCACGCTCTCCCACCAAAGATCCGGCCAGTCCTCGGTGCGTTCCTTCAACATCCTTGTCACCGCATTTTGGAGATTGCTTCCCAATATCAGGAGATGACTTTCCCCAACTGGTGCGAAGGTGCGCTGAGTTCCGAAGGTTTCGTGCAGCAGTTGATGCACCAGCCTCCCGACAGTCATCGGTACAGACCGAGAAAAGCGGCGGTCCCATTCGCGGC
>JBPYFC010000251.1:0-7931 GCA_051984705.1 Chthoniobacterales bacterium
AAAATACTACTAGCTAGGTTTTTAGTCCACGGACCAAACCGAATGTTCAAAAATTCATAAATACTCTGAACGCGATAGTGATAGTAGGGCTTGATGAAAGTGAAAGCTACTATGATTCGCGCTAAAATCGTTCCGATCGCTAGCTGCGCATAGATAAAGCTGCGCGTCTTGAATCCTTCAGCCGGCGTTCCTAGAAATGTCGCGGCACTTGTCTCCGCTGCGATGATTGACGCCAGCACCGCCCACCATGGAACCGATCGTCCACCTAACGCAAATTCAGTAAGATTTCGATTACGCCGGCCAGCCCAAAGGCCGAATCCAACAATTCCAAAAAAATAGATCAATAAAATGAGACCGTCGATCGCCAGTGCAGTTGGTGTTCGATTCAACATCAGCTCATCGGTCGCGTTACAGATCCTTCACCAGCACCCGCGAGTTTCGTCCACTAGCTTCATATTTCGATCTGCGGGCCGGTGGCAGAATTTCTGGTCCGGCTTCGGTAAAACCGCCCTTCTGCTGGAGATAAACGAATGCCTGAGTGGAAAGCGCGAACAACCGAGCAAATCTTCGTTCTCGCGCCAGTTTTTCGACAAACGACATCAGGCTTCTGCCCAATCCTTGATTCTCGCTAGAGCGGCTGACGTAAAGGCACGCAAGCTCGGCCATGCCTTGCTCCGGATAGGGGTGCATGGCGACGCAACCGACGATCCGGCGATCGACCTCTAATACCCAGTAATCGTCGATCTCGGCAATAATCTCTTCCCGGGTTCGTCGGACAAGCTCTTCGTTGCGGATCGATTCCTGAATGAGAGAGATGACAGCGCGCAGATCTTTTTTGTAAAGCCGTCGGATTTGATCGTACTCATTGGAGTAGATCATCGTTCCAGCGCCCCCATTGGTAAAAATCTCGGTTAACAGCGCCTCGTCGACATTTCCGTCGACCAAATGAACGCGGGGAATCCCATACCGGCTGGCCCGGGCCGCGTGATCCAGCTTAGAGAACAGGTTTTGAGGAAGCTGAGCCTTGTATTTCTTAAGAAGCTCTTCGAGTTCGGGCGCCACCAGATAGCCGAATCTGCGCCCATCCAGGACCAATTCACCAAACGGGGAAACGAAGATCAACTTGGTGGCGTGTAGAGCCGCGGCCACCTCCATTGCAACAAGATCCGAATTCACACGAAAGGTTTGTCCTCCCCCGTCGAAACCAAGCGGCGGAACTACCGGCACGATTCCTTCGTTCAGGAAGAGCTCCAACATCTTGGCATCGACTCTCTCCACCTTTCCGGCAAACTGCCGATCCACTCCACCAACAATTCCGGCTGGATGCGCAATGATACAGTTCGCGTACGCCGCACGGAGGTCGACTTGGGTGAGTCCTTCCAGTATTTCATTCGTCAATCGGATCGCCACATCGATCGAAAGCTGAAGTGTCGATGCATCGATAACTCCAGTACCATCAGTATTCGAAACTGCGACTCCTCGAGCCTTGCTTGCCTGCTCGATCTGGCGACCGGCGCCATGCACTAAAACGACCTTGATACTGACCGACCGCAGCACTGCCACGTCTAGAAGCAGGTTGGCAAAGTTCTGAGAAGCAAGGATCTCACCATCGACAGCGATGACAAACGTCTGATCCCGAAAACGGGTTACATACTGAAGGATACCGCGGAGCTCGGGAAGATTCATTCTAGGAGAGGATACAGGAGTCAGGAGCTACGAGCCAGGAGTAAGGCGACACGGACCGAGGCGAAAACCGTCATCGAGGTGACGCCGCGGCCTTGGGCACATCGCCTCTGACCAACCCCTCTAGGCGATCCAGGTTTAGCTCTAGAGCACTTCGCACGATAAGATCGGCATCGGACAAGTTCTGGCGCTCGCTGAATTGATTCGGAATGACCACCGTCTTTAGTCCTGCCCGTCTCGCCGCGCGATACCCCGGCTCGGAGTCTTCCAGAGCCACAGCTTGCCAAGGGGGAACATGAAGGGTTTCGACCACTTTCAAATACACATCGGGAGCAGGCTTCGGATTCAAGACCATGTCCCGAGTGACGATCACATCAACGTAGGAGCGTAACCCTAGTCGTTTCAATCCACTCTCGACCCAGCCCTGTTCGGAATTGCTGGCTACGCCGATCGGCAGCCCGGATTGCTTACCTGCCTCAATCAATTCTTTGATTCCGGGAAGAACACCGGCCTGGAGAGTCAGTTCCCAGTTTCGCCGGCTCCGTCTTGGCATGAGTTCCGACCAATCCAATTTGCGGCCGAGCAGTTTTTCCAAGTGAATGGCGGGATCGAATCCCCCCACGTAGCCGGTAGAATGACGCCAATTGTCCAGGGTAAGACTTTTGCCGAACTCCTGGTAGATCTCTTGCCAGCTTATGAACCCGGGGCCCTCCGTGTCGATGATCAGCCCGTCGAAATCAAAGACAATCGCCGACAAACTCATGAGAAAACCCCAATCGATTGCGGCTACGCTTTGAGGCTGGTCTCGAAGAGTTCGTTTTCGTTAAAGAAACGCTTTAATTCCAGGACCGCATTTTCAGGGCTATCGGAGCCATGCGCAATATTCATCATCGCGTTATCGCCGAAATCGCCGCGAATGGTGCCTTTTGGGGCCTTGCGCGAATCGGTTGGTCCAAGCAAGTCCCTGAGCCGGGCAACGGCGTCCTTTCCGGACAATGCAAGTGCGATCACAGCACTCGATTGCATGAACGATTTCAAGTCAGGATAAAATGGTCTGTCCGAGACGTGCGCGTAATGTATCGCGAGAACCCGGTCCTCAAGCGCGATCATCTTGCAACCAACAATTTCTAAGCCGGCTTTTTCGAACCGGCCGATCACGGTGCCGCAAAGGCGTTTCGCAATACAATCCGGTTTCAGCAGGACAAGCGTCGTTTCTGTCATATGTCGAGCCTTTTGCATACGTGTTAACCCGCGTTTTTCAACGAAAAACACGAAAATCAGGGGTGCACAACGGTGAGAAGAGGCACCGACTTCTAAGCCGCCAACGCGCCGCCGGAGTCGGCGGCAGAAGCGGTTCGACTGTGCTGACCGTCGAAGTCCTGCCACCCTACAGGCGGGCGATCAAGAGTTCTCTTTGGAAATACAGCTCCATCGGCAAATCGTTGCGCAGCTTAATGAATAATTCGTCCTGCGCCATCACCTCCTTTTTCCACTCCTCGACATCAACACCGAGAGCCTCCTCCAATTTGGCCCGGTCATATTGAAGTCCGCCAAGATCAATATCACCCGCTGCCGGCATCCAGCCAATCGGCGTTTCATCTGCTCCGACGCGTCCCTGACAGCGGTCAATTATCCACTTCAGAACCCGCATGTTTTCACCAAAGCCCGGCCAAAGGAATTCGCCCTTCGAGTTTTTCCTGAACCAGTTAACGTGAAAGATCTTGGGAGGTTTTCGAATGACTTTGCGCATCTTAAGCCAATGCCCGAAATAGTCTCCCATGTTGTAACCGCAAAACGGAAGCATCGCCATCGGATCGCGACGAACTTGTCCCACCGCACCCGTTGCAGCAGCGGTCATCTCCGAACCCATCGTCGCTCCAACGTAGACACCATGGATCCAATTGAACGCTTGAAAGACGAGCGGCATCGTTGTAGCACGCCGACCGCCGAAGATGATCCCGCTGATGGGGACGCCGTTGGGATTATCAACCTCAGAGTCAAGGACAGGATTATTAACCATCGGGGCGCAGAATCGGCTGTTAGGATGAGCGGCCGCCTTTCCTTTTTCCCAGGGGTTGCCTAACCAATCGATCAAGCCTTCCGGCGGGTTGTTGTCCTTACCTTCCCACCATATATCTCCGTCGTTGGTTAAAGCGACGTTGGTGAAAATTGTGTCCCGCGCGATCGCATCCATTGCATTCGGATTCGATTTCCGGTTGGTGCCAGGCACAACTCCGAAATATCCGACCTCCGGGTTGACAGCGTAAAGCCTGCCGTCGCTTCCTGCCCTGATCCAGGCGATATCATCTCCCACTGTCGTGACTTTCCAGCCCTTAAAGCGTTCTGGCGGGATCATCATGGCAAAATTCGTTTTGCCGCACGCACTTGGGAACGCCGCCGCGACGTACGTTTTTTCACCCTCGGGGCTTTCGACTCCCAGGATCAGCATATGCTCGGCCATCCACCCTTCCCTTCGCCCTAAATAAGAGGCGATTCGAAGGGCCAGACATTTCTTGCCCAGCAAAACGTTGCCCCCATAGTTCGACCCGACTGAAATAATCGTGTTATCTCGAGGAAAATGAGCAATGATGCGACGCTCCGGATTGATATCGAGCATGCAATGCAGACCGCGATTGAAGCTGTCACTCTCACCCAGCTCCTTGTACGCGATCTGTCCCATGCGTGTCATGACGCGCATACTGAGCACGACGTAAATCGAATCGGTCAGTTCGATTCCTACTTTGGAAAGGCTCGATCCCGGAGGACCCATGAGGTACGGGACGACGTACATTGTGCGACCGCGCATCGACTCCTGTGCATAGCCGTACAGCTTTCGGTACATCTCGTCAGGTCTGGCCCAATTGTTTGTTGGACCAACCTCTTCTTCCAGGTCAGTGCAGATGTACGTATATTGTTCAACCCGGGCGACATCGTTCGAATTTGACCGGTGATAATAGCAACCAGGCCATTTTTTCTGATCTAACGGCGTAATCACGCCAGCCTTCGTGGCTTGCTCTGTCAGAAATTTGTTTTCGGTGTCAGACCCTTCACACCAAAAAATTCGATCCGGCTTGCAGAGATCTGCCATCTCTTCGACCCAGCGCAAGACAGCGGGATGGTTCGTATTCTTGGCACCGGGGCTCGTGTCACTCATGCTTGTTGTTTGATACTTGTTGTTTGGGGGTTAAGAGAGACATGGTAACCTTAGACCTTCCGGTGGGCCAACAACTTTTGCCCTCCAGCATTCCGTGCCTAAGTACTTTTCTCGAGCATCAGTCGAGTTGGAAATTACCGATGTCGCGTTCGGTGGCGCTGGAGTTGGTCGATTTGATGGCAAAGCAGTCTTTGTTCCGCTCACGATCGACGGAGAAATAGTTGAGGCGGAAATCGTCGAGCGGCGGAAGCGATTTGATCGGGCGGCAGCTCGGAAGATGATTAGAACTTCATCTCATCGAGTTCACCCGCCCTGTCCCTACTTTGGGCGATGTGGCGGATGTGATTATCAACATATCGACTACCGCTATCAACTGGAGCTCAAGCAGCGACAAGTTCGCCAGGCGTTGCAGCGGATCGCTCTGCTCAAAGATCTGGAAGTGTCGCCGACGATCCCTTCTCCCAATCCTTTTGGATATCGAAATCGTATCACGGTTCACTCCGAAGAAGGGAGAATCGGTTTCTTTGAAAAGAAGAGCCGAACAGTTCTGGACGTAAGCCGGTGCGCAATTGCAACGCCAATAGTGAACGAGGCGCTCGTCCAGCTTCGCCAGTGCGGGCTGAACGATGGAGAGCATCGAACGCTTCGGGAAAATGAAGCGAACCGAACGTTTACTCAGGCTAATGATGCGGTCGCCAACCTTTTGTTGGATTATGTGAGGTCTCGTGCGCGCGGAAGAATTTTGGTCGACGCATACTCTGGGTCCGGCTTTTTTGGGCACGGCCTCGCATCGCAGTTTGAACGGGTCATCGGAATTGAGTGGAACGAACCAGCGGTCCGAATTGCCAGGCGGCAAGCGGCAGCCAATGAGGATTACCTGTGTGCCGACGTTAGTGAAGCACTTGAATCGGTGCTCCAGCAGCACCGCCCGGACTCTATTTCGATCGATCCGTCTTCCGATGGGATCGACGACAAAGCCGCGCAAACCATCCTTCAATACGCTCCACAACAGGTCATTTATGTTTCATGTAATCCGCCTGTGCTCGCGCGCGACCTTGCTAAGCTCACCACCAGGTTTCGGATCGAGTCGGTGCAACCCTTCGATATGTTTCCGCAAACGGCGGAGATTGAGGTCGTGGCCATCCTTTCCAGGAAATGAATGTGGGATCGCGCTGGGTTCAGGTCGCGCGGGAGCGCGAACCCTACCAAGGATTGGGCGACGTTCACGATGGTAGGGTTCGCGCTCCTGCGCGACCCGAACCCTTGATGATCTCTACTCTACAATCCCAATCGCTTCGCCATCTCATCTACTTTCGCGCGGACTGCTTCGTCCATGCGCGCAAGCTCCGGCCATTCGCGAGGATAACCTTCCGCGGCCAGTTTTCGCGTCGCATCGAAGCCCATGTGGGACCCGATATTCGCTACGCTCGGTGCATGATCAAGACTGTCAGACGGGTTCTTGATGAACGTCGTATCTCGCTGCGGATCGGTGTTAGCGCAAAGACGAAACAAAACTTCGCTCGTGTTGTGAACGTCGCAGTCCTCATCGACCACAACGATGTACTTGGAAAACATCATCTGCCCCATTCCCCATAGTCCATGCATAATCTTATATGCCTGATACGGGTACTGCTTTCGGATGCTGACGAAGACGAGATTGTGGAAGACGCCTTCCGCCGGTAGCGCCATATCGACGATCTCGGGAAAATTCATTTTGAAGACCGGCAAAAAGATCCGAACGCTGGCATCACCCAAATAAAAATCCTCCATGGGCGGCATGCCTACGATGGTAGCCGGATAAACGGCGTCCTTTCTGTGCGTGATAGCTGTTAAATGAAACACCGGATAAGGATCAAGGGCAGTATAAAAACCGGTGTGATCGCCGAAGGGACCCTCGTCGCGCAGTTCGCCCGGCTGCACGTATCCTTCCAAAACGAAATCGACGTCTGCAGGGACCTCAAGATCTACCGTTTCACATCGAACGAGCTCGACCGATTTTTTGCGAATAAAACCGGCAAACAGCACTTCATCCAATCCGTCCGGCAGCGGTGCTGTGGCGGCGAACGTGTAAGCCGGATCGCCCCCAAGACATACCGCAACGGGCATCCGTTCATTCCGTTGGTAGTAGCGGCGGCCGTGGCGAGCACCGACTTTATGTACCTGCCAATGCATGCCGGTTGTTTGTCCATCAAAAACCTGCATCCGATACACGCCAACATTGCGCTCACCGGTGTCGGGATCCTTCGTGTAGACCATCGGTAACGTTATGAATCGTCCGCCATCTTTCGGCCAGCAAACCAGGACCGGTAGATCGTTGAGCGAAAAACTGTCGTTAAATCGGTGTATTGCTTCCTTACAAGGACCATCCGAGGCATGTTTTGGTCGCGCATGAAGCAGGTCCACTCCCTGCTTCAGCAGCGACCAGCCTTCTCTCACGGAGGTCGGGGGCTTAGCCTTTAAAATCAATTGCATCTCATGCGCAAGCTCATCGACTGAGCTAAGCCCGAGCGCACGTGCCATCCGACGATCGGACCCCATGCTGTTAATGGAAACCGGGAACCGGCTGATCTTGCCGTTGATCGTCGGTTTTTCAAACAGGAGAGCCTTGCCTCCACGAGCAAACTTCATCTGCCGATCGGCAAAAGCGCTGATCTCCAGCTCGGTCGCAACGGGCTCCGAGATCCGAGCGAGCTCACCTTCTCTCTCCAGTACGTTGAGAAAATCAGCGAGTCCTCGATATGCCATACCGGCCTACCGTCAACCGTCAACCGTCTACCGTCTACCGTTTTCCTTTGGAACGCTGTAGAGCGGCAGAGCTTGGCCCGCCGTAGCCTTGGCGAAGGAGGCCCCTGACGCCAGTTCCTAGGACGTCTTGGGTCTTGGCGGCAGGGCTTGCAGCCCTACAGCAAAACAGAAAATGGTAGACGGTAAACGGGGGAAAGTAGACTGTAGACGCAATGGAAGACCGATTCGGACATCGAATCAGCTACCTGAGAGTCTCAATTACTGACAGGTGCAACGAGCGCTGCCTCTACTGTATGCCTCAGGAGTTGCAGGAATGGTTACCTCGCTCTGAGATCCTAAATTATGACGA
>JBPYFC010000252.1:0-4482 GCA_051984705.1 Chthoniobacterales bacterium
CTGGCTGCCCTCTGGTATGACGGCGCGAGAATCCTCGCACAAGCAATTCAACAGGCCGGTGCAACGGATGCGGCCAAGGTGCGCGACGCCCTTGCCGCAATCAAAGATTTTCCGGGCGTTACCGGAAAGATATCGATCGACGAAAATCGCAACGCGGCCAAACCCGCTGTGATCCTGACAATCGAAAACGGCGAACTGAAGCTGGTTGACCATGTGGCGCCGCAGGCGGTGGCACCGTAGGAACAGGATCAACGTCGATCCGCCAATGGCGCGATCAATCCGGAGGATTGCGCGCCAACAAGCTTCTAGTCCGGTTAACACCGGATGGGTTGATCTTCCAGATCGGCAAGATTCCGAAATTTTGGATTGGAAAACTTGTTAGAAACGGAATCAATCGGGAGGTTTACCTTATACCTTCAACCGAATGACTGGCCGCAACATTCCTGCGCTGACGTTTCGGCGCGTCTGCTCGATGCCGCTCGATGCTGCTCGATGCTGCTCGATGCTGCTCGATCCCGCTCGATGCCGCTCGATGCCGCTCGATCCCGCTCGATCCCATTCGGCCTGTGTCTGGATGTTATACATTCCCCTTGCGCCGCACGCGTCTTTCCTCGATACAAACCACTTTGCGACGCTAAAAGCAGACCGATGGAACAGGTAACGCTTTTTTTGCAGCAGTTGTTGAATGGGCTTTCACTGGGATCGATCTACGCACTGATCGCTCTCGGCTACACCATGGTCTACGGGGTTCTACGGTTCATCAACTTTGCCCATGGAGATGTTTACATGCTCGGAGCGTTCACAGGCTATTTTGTTGCTCCCCAGGTCGCCAAAATCTTCTCCCATGGCCGAGACGAATCGTTCACCATGCAGAACACATTCTCAATTCTTGCCGGTGCGGGAATTGTGATGCTGGTATCGATGGTCGTTTGTGCCGCGGTTGGTGTGACGATTGAGCGAATCGCCTACCGGCCATTGCGCGAGCGTCCGCGCCTCAATGTACTGATCACAGCGATTGGAGTTTCGCTGTTTCTTCAGAACATGACCCAATATTTCGTGGGCGCGGAGCCCAAGGCGTTCCCGCAATTGATCCCGGTCCAGGCGATTCCGGGTCTGGGAGATCTGACATTGCTGACGACACAGGCAGCGATCATCAGTTCGACGATTGTGCTGCTGGCGGTTCTCTGGTTCATCGTCATGAAGACCAAGCTCGGCATGGCGATGCGCGCGCTCTCGGTGAATCCTACTGCCTGCTCGATGATGGGGGTGAACATTGACGTTGTTGTCTCGTTTACGTTTGCGCTCGGTTCTGCGCTTGCAGCCGCTGCAGCGGTGCTGGTGTCGCTGGATTCTCCTTCCATCTCTCCGCTGATGGGTAATCTGCCCGGAATCAAAGCATTTGTGGCGGCTGTACTCGGCGGGATCGGAAATATCCCTGGGGCAGCGCTGGGTGGGCTTATGATCGGGGTTTTGGAGACTTTGGTCGTTGGTTATCTGAGGCCGGAACTGCGCGACGCCATCGCCTACGCGATCCTGATCGTAATTCTCCTGTTCAAGCCGACTGGTCTACTCGGCAAAGTCGAGCGCGAAAAAGTATGAACAGATCCCGTCTCATTCTGGCGATCGTTTTATTGGCGCTGCTGTTGTTCTCGATGTTCGGCGAGCGCGCGTTTGCCCAGAATTTTTCATACTACTACGCGATCCTGATGCAGATCGGCATCAATATTGTCCTCGGCGCCAGCCTGAACCTGGTCAACGGTTATACTGGGCAGTTTTCATTGGGACACGCAGGCTTTATGGCGGTAGGCGCTTACGCCTCGGCCAGCTGGTCGGACCATCTTGACCCTATTTTCTTGAATGTCCTCGGAGGCAGCGGCAACCCTTTCGCCGTAAATGCCGTGTTTCTGGTGTCGATGCTGTTCGGCGGACTGCTTGCAGCCGTTGCCGGCCTGATCGTTGGAATCCCTTCACTGCGGTTGCGGGGTGATTATCTGGCGATCATGACGCTTGGGTTTGGTGAGATCATTCGTACCGCGATTTTGAATATCGACTTTCTCGGCGCATCTCGCGGTTATAGCGGAATCGCACCGTACACCACTCTCTTCTGGACCTACGGTGTCGCCGCCATTTGCATTTACGTCGTCTTAACTCTGGTGAATTCGACTTATGGCCGCGGTTTTCTAACCGTGCGGGACGACGAAGTGGCTGCGGAAGCCATGGGGATCAACACCACAAAATATAAAGTCATCGCTTTTGTAGTTGGGGCGTTTTTTGCCGGGATAGCGGGATCGCTTTTCGCTCACTACGTCGGTTTCTTGACACCGGAAGGATTTAACTTTTTCAAATCGGTTGAAGTCGTGGTTATCGTCGTTCTCGGCGGCATGGGAAGCACTGCAGGGGTGGCTTTAACCGCTGCGATGCTGACCCTTTTGTCGGAGGCGCAGCGGGCCCTTGCCCATACTTCGTTTGTTCCACCTCAATACCGCGGCCTGCTGGAAAATCGGTTAATCCTTTATTCGCTGTTGTTGATTATCTTCATGCTAACCCGTCCTCAGGGATTGTTTGGCGATTTGAGCGCTGTGCACAAACGTCTAGTACCAAGGAAAGGAACAGGCGGAACACCGGTTCAGCCATCTGTCCCGCCTGCGCCGCCGGCGAGTTAAAACCAAAAAATTAGACAGAAGGACGCAAAGGAAACAAAGGTGAGACGCGAGACGTGAGAGGTGAGATGTGAGAAGTATAAAGTATCAAGCCGACAACCGACCTGTCCGACGAAGCCTTGGCGAAGTCGGAAGCCTCGGCGAAGTCGGAAAACTGAACGGTAGACCGAAGACGGACGACGGAAGACCGACGACCTGACCATGTCCGCTCTCCTTCAGCTCAAAAAATGCACGATTCGATTCGGAGGACTGACCGCGGTCTCTAATCTTGATCTGTCAGTCGGAAAGGGCGAGCTCGTAGGGCTAATCGGCCCAAACGGAGCGGGTAAAACGACCGTCTTTAATATGATTACCGGTGTTTACCAGCCAACCGAAGGCGACGTAACACTGGAAGGCAAACGGTTGAATGGGCTGAAACCGTACGACATCACCGCAGAAGGTATCGCACGGACTTTTCAGAATAGCCGCCTGTTTAGGTCGTTAACAGTTTTCGATAACGTCCGAGCGGCTTTTAATCTGCAGCTTGGCCACGGATTCCGCCATGCGCTGACCCGCAGCAAGGCATTCTCGAAGGAGGAAGCAGATGTTGAAGCAAAGACATTTGAGCTGCTGAAAATCTTCAATCTCGATCGATATCACGACGTCCTCTGCACCAGTTTACCGTACGGAGATCAACGCCGGCTGGAGATCGTGCGGGCTCTGGCAACAAAGCCGAAACTATTGTTGCTGGACGAACCGGCGGCCGGCATGAATCCGACTGAGAAAGGCGCGTTGATGCGTCTGATCGAATTCATTCAAGAGAAGTTCGAGATATCAGTGCTCTTGGTAGAACACGACATGCGGGTCGTCATGGGCATTTGTCGGCGCATCGCGGTTCTGGATTACGGGGTCAAAATCGCCGAAGGCATTCCGGACGATATTCGCAGGAACCCAAAAGTAATTGAAGCATACCTGGGCGAAGAACCCGCTGGAGCAGGAGGGAACGTGTCGGCGTAATCAACCACAGAAAATCGGACAGAAGGTCACAAAGAATTTTAAAAGAGAAGACAAAAACCTTTCTTACGATCTTTGAGATCTTCTGTTCGATTTTCTCTTGCGGAACCAAGTATCGTCAGTGGCAGACCGTAGACGGACGAGTGCAAAACCTTATGTTAGAAGTTAAAGATCTTGAAGTTGCGTATGGCTCGATCACCGCTCTGCATGGCATTTCGCTCAAAGTGGAGAAGGGGAAGATCGTCACTTTGATCGGGTCAAACGGCGCAGGCAAATCAACGACGCTCCGCGCTATCTCTGGTCTGCGCCGTGTCCGTAGGGGTAAGATTTTCTTCGAAGGACACGAGATCACCAATCGCCCACCGCACCGCATCGTAGGTCAAGGACTCACTCAGGTTCCGGAAGGGCGAATGATTTTTCCGAACCTGACGGTTTTAGAGAATTTGAAAATGGGGGCGTTCCGCCAGAAAGATAAACAGGAGTTTCGCAAGGATTCGGAGTACGTATTTCAGATTTTTCCCCGGCTGAAGGAACGGGAAAAACAAGTAGCCGGCACGTTGAGCGGTGGCGAACAACAGATGCTGGCGATCGGTCGCGCTTTAATGTCGAAGCCGCGCTACCTGATGCTCGATGAGCCTTCGCTTGGAATCGCGCCGATCCTAGTAAAAACGATCTTTTCCAAAATCAGCGAGATCAATCAGCAACTGGGGATCACAATCCTATTAGTTGAACAGAACGCAAATCTCGCCCTGGAAATTTCCGATTACGGCTACGTGTTGGAGACCGGCCGGATCATTCTACAGGACGAATCGGCCAAGTTAAGAGCCAA
>JBPYFC010000253.1:0-4537 GCA_051984705.1 Chthoniobacterales bacterium
TCGCTACCGTACAACAATCTGCGGGAACTTATCGCAGAGCGTTTTCATACCTCGCGAGCGTTCCTAGCACATCTTAATCCAGATAGAAACATCGATGCGTTGCAAGCTGGCGCTACCGTCAGAGTTCCGAATGTAGAAGACCCATTCCGAATTGATCAGCTGCCCTTGGTAAAGGGCCCGCCGCGGGATACGAGCCTGGCTAAACGAAAGATTCATATCAACGTCACCACTCGGATGCTTGAAGTGCTCGAGAACGATCGTCTCATCGCATCGTTTCCCATCACTCCCGGCTCCAGCGAACATCCGGCGCCAATCGGTGACTGGCAGATTATAGGAATCACTACATTCCCATGGTTTCGCTGGGATGAAGGCGTGTTGAATCGAGGGGAACGAACCGACGAATACTACGATTTGCCACCAGGCCCCAGGAATCCGGTTGGTATCCTATGGATGCAGTTGAATCGGCCCGGAGACGGCATCCACGGCTGCCCAAACGCCGAAACTATCGGGCGCACCGGTAGCCATGGTTGTATCCGGCTAGCCAACTGGGATGCGGCGATAATCTGGAAAATGGTGACAACCGGCACTCCGGTGACGATCGAGAGTGATGAAACCAAGGTGGCGGTAGGCGATTGAGGTAGGCTTTTATGAAGCTGCCACGCGCACGACGTCGCGCTCAAGCGCGACCCTACCGGCAATAGACCATCATCGACGATCGGTAGGGCCGCGCTTTAGCTCGGCCTCGTGCGTCTACCACTCCAATTACTTCTTCTTCGGCTTTGCCGTCCCTTTCGTTTCCTTCGGCTCCGGCGCTTTCTCTTCGACTGCCGCGATATCGACGAACTCGAGATACGCCATCGGTGCTGAGTCGCTCGTACGCGGGCCGAGCTTCACAATACGGCAATAACCGCCATTCCGGCTCGCAGAACGTTGAGCAACTTCTCCGAACAGCTTCTTGACTGCATCTTTTTGGCGCAGGAACGCAAACGCAGTCCGTCGCGCGTGTAGATCCCCTTTTTTCCCGAGCGTGATCATTTTCTCGGCATACGGTCTAACAGCTTTCGCTTTTGCCAGTGTCGTCTTGATCCGATTGTGCTCGATCAAGCTGCAAACCTGGTTTGCCAGCAAAAGGTTCCGGTGTTCGGCTTTCCGGCCCAATTTCAAGGTCTTCTTTGCGTGCCGCATAAATGTTCTAGAGCGATATCAGTCTGTCGTCGATCCGATCAAGACCGACGGGACTCTCAACCAAACCTGGTTCGAATTTCATTCCGAGGCTGAGGCCGAGTTGCTGTAGTTTTTCTTTAATCTCATTCAATGACTTCTTCCCGAAGTTCCGATATTTCAGCATCTCGGCTTCGGTCTTCATTGCCAGTTGGCCAACCGTGGTGATGTTTGCGTTGTTCAGACAGTTGGCGGCACGAACGGAGAGTTCGATCTCGTTGACGCTCATGTTCAGGAGTTTCTTCAGTCGGGTATTCTCCTGACTCACTTCCTCCGGAGTCTCATCGAACTCGACCTGATTGTCGTCGTAGTTCACGAATACATCGAGATGGTGCCGCAGGATTGCAGATGCCTGGAGTAAGGCCTCATCCGGCATGATTCGTCCATCGGTCCAGATCTCCAGGATGAGCTTGTCGTAGTCGGTGCGCTGCCCAACTCGCGTATTCTCAACCCCGTATTTTACGCGGGTAACGGGAGAGAAAATGGAGTCGATTGGAATCACGCCGATCGGCGTATCCGGGCGCTTGTTTTCGTCTCCGGTGAAGAAACCGCGACCAACAGCAATATCGAATTCTGCCTCGAACTTCTGCTTCTTATCGATTGTACAGATGATCTGATCCGTATTGAGCACTTCGATCCCTTGAATCGTGTTGATGTCGCCGGCGGTGACGGGACCGTCGCGATTTACGTTGACGAAGACGGTCCGTGGCTCGTGGTCAATAGCCTTAAATTTAATCTTCTTCAGATTAAGAATGATATCGGTGACGTCCTCAACGACTCCCGGCAGAGAAGCGAACTCGTGTTGGGCACCGGTAATGCGGACTGCAGTGATTGCTGCTCCCTCTAATGAGGACAATAGAACTCGCCGCAGTGAATTGCCGATAGTGTGACCGTATCCGGCTTCAAATGGCTCTGCGACAAATTTTGCGTAGGTTTCAGTGGCCGTTGCCTCATCTTTTGCGAGGCTCTTCGGCATTTCGAAACGTCCTAGACGAACGGGCATAGTTTCCTTATGGTCAGCCGGGTTTCCCCTGGCGCGTGCAGTAGCAGACCAAGAGGCCAGTACTCAGGGACCAACGGCAATTTTCGGCTCGCGCGGAGCCGGGAATCAGCCATATGGATGCGGTCGTGTCAAGTGCCAGCCCGATCGGCCCTCCCCTGGCCGATGTTAACCGTCGACAGTCGGCCGCTCCACCGTGCACCGTTTAGAATGCGAGGCGTTGTAGGGCGGCAGGCCCTGCCGCCAAATGCATTGCGGGCCCATTTCCCTTGCGCGCATGGCTGGCCGATGAGTTTCGGCGCCACGGCCTGCTGCCGCGCCACAGCACCCCGAGTTGATTACGAACAGGGGTCGGATTAGCCTGACGCGGTAATCATCCCTCTCATGAATTCCCTCGCTGACGTCTACGTTTACGATGCCGTTCGCACCCCGCGCGGGCGAGGCAAGGCTAACGGGAAGCTCCACACACAAACGCCCTTGAGCCTGGTAACCGGCCTCCTGAAAGAGCTTAAGCAACGCCATCCCGGCATCGCGCAATCTACAGATGAAGTAGTTCTGGGTTGCTGTGAGCAGTTCAATGATCAAGGCGGCAATTTAGCCAGGTCAGCCGCATTGAATTCAGGATTTGATGTCACCGTTCCAGGGCTGATGGTTTCTCGCTTTTGCGGATCGGGATTGGACGCGATCAACGCTGCGACCGCCAAGATCATGGCGAATCAAGCAGACCTGATCATTGCCGGAGGGATCGAGATGCTTTCCTTGGTTAAAATATTCGCCTCCGGAGGACCAATGGGCTCGGATATTTCGTTCAAAGATTCTGTGGTGCAGATCCCGCAAGGTGTCTCAGCGGACCTGATTGCTACCTTGCAAGGGTATACACGTGAAGATGTGGATGATATCGGAGCCGCGTCCCAGCAACGTGCTCACGCAGCGTGGCAACAGGGCTGGTTCTCAAAGTCGGTTATACCGGTCCGAAGTGAAACCGGAACCTTGGTGTTGGATAAGGACGAGCTCGTCCGCGACAATGTTACCAGGGACAGCCTGGGCAAGCTTCAGCCTTCGTTCGAAAAGGCGGGCCTCAGTTACGATCCGTTCCTTCGATACAAATACCCGCAAGTCTCAAAGATTCGACATGTGCATCACGCAGGTAATTCTTCCGGCATCGCAGATGGCGCTGCCGTTGTGATCGTTGGCAACCGGAGAATTGGCCAGGAGCTCGGACTCGAACCGAGAGCGCAAATTATCGCGACCGCGAGCGCGGCAGACGATCCCTGCATCATGCTGACCGCCCCGGCGGCTGCTACCCGGAAAGCGCTGGATCGCGCCAAGCTTTCGGTAGCGGACATCAACCTCTTTGAAGTAAATGAAGCCTTTGCCTCGGTCGTGCTTTATTTCATGGAAAAAACCAAGGTACCTTTTGAAAAGGTCAACGTCGCAGGCGGCGCAATTGCAATGGGCCATCCAGTTGGAGCCACCGGAGCAATTTTGACCGGCACGATTGTTGATGAAATGATTCGCCGGGATGCAGAGTTTGGCCTCGTCACGATGTGCACGGGGCTTGGTATGGGCGTTGCCACCGTCTTCAAACGGCTATGAGTAACGCCGCGCCCGCGCAAATCGCCTGTTCGCATTTTAGCGTAGCAGGGCAGCCTTTAACCGAGCAGCTGGCACACGCCCTTGAGACTGCTATCGCCAAGGATGAAAGCAAGGCCATTATCCTCGAGTTAGAACCTGATCCAGCGGATTTCGACGTTGATCAGTTTTTCGCACAGGAGCAGCTGTTTGAGCGCTTCCGCATACTGCTGCGAAAATTGGAGGTCAGCGGCAAACCGATAATCGGTTTGATTCGGGGTCCGCTACAATGGCTCCAGTTAGAGATCGCGCTAGCTTGCCACGCCCGTTTCGCACCGAGCGGATCGATCCAGTTAGGGTTCCCGGGCCTGATTTACGGATTGATGCCAGTTTTAGGAGCAACACAGCGCTTGCCGCAACTCGCAGGCATTTCTGTCGCTGCGCGTGTGCTACTGAAAGGAGATCAAATCAGGGTCGCCGACGCGGCAAGTTGGATTTCGGTGCCAGACACTGAATCTGCCGTCGCCGACTGGATTCAGAGCCACCCACAACCGAAACAGCCTTGGGATATTGAGGCAACGGAAACATCGCCAACCTATAGCCAGTCGGCAGTAAATCGGCATTTGCTCGAAAATGCCTACCTCAGCCTTCGGCACCGCTTCCCGCCCGAGGAAACCGCGCCAACCGCTATTCTTCGCTGCTTTCAAGACGGATTGGAACGGTCTATTGATGCCGGGATACGGT
>JBPYFC010000254.1:0-4229 GCA_051984705.1 Chthoniobacterales bacterium
TATTACAAGCTGGGTGAAATCTATTTTGAAGGAAACACTACCTTCAAGCCGGAGGAGCTGAAGGAATACATGGTTGGAACGACACGCGCCCGCGTGTCGCAATTCACAAGGGAGCTGCCTTTCGTCGAGTCTGATCTGGTGACAGGGACAAGTTTGCTGCAGAGCTACTATATCTCTGAAGGCTTTCCCCAGGTTCAGATTGTGAAGCTGGCGACCAGACCGGACGAAGCCAGGGGCGCAATCGATGCCATAGTAACGATAAAGGAAGGTCCACGCTTCTTCTTTGGTCCAATCCGGTTCACCAAAGATCCTGGAGTTCCGATGACCCGCTTTTACGAAAGGTTCCGGGCGCTAACGGACCAACCTAAGCCTTATTCGGACGCAGAAGTGCACAACCTTCAGCGTGACCTGGTGTTCACCTTCAAAAGGGAGGGCCACTATGCTGCGACGGTGACCGCCACTCCTGATTTCGCGCATGCGCAGAACGGTCGCGTCCCGATCCTCATCGACGCGGTGCCGGGCCCCCAATACCGATTCGGAGCGGTAGAGGTTTATCAGGATCCCCAAGCTAGACTTCGGCCTGCGTTCCTGCCGAAACGTTTCACTTCTTTGCAGGGCGAGATTTATAACCCGGACGAGCTGCGCGAAAAGTACAAACAACTATATCTCACGGCCCTATACGACACGATCGATATTCAGGAAGTGCCGCAGCCGGATGACACAATCAAACTTCTGGCAACACCGCGCGAAGCTAGATCACAACAACTCGGATTTTATGGCGGTTACGACACGATTGAGGGGATCATTCTTGGCGGAAACTACACGAACCGAAACATTAACGGTTGGGGCCACATTTTTTCCGTGACTGCGGATTACACAAGCCGCGGCCCGGACGGCGAAGTCTTCTACGAAGATCCATGGCTCTTCGACAGCGACATCGGTTTTCGAGCCGCGTTAGGCGTGCAATGGAAGGATTGGCCGAGCTATTCGATCCTTAAGTATTATGGGCGCATTTCCTTCAAGAAAACATTCACACGCGGAATAGAGTCAGTGTTGTTTCTCGAGGCCAAGCAGGCGGATGTCACCAACGTCCAGATCAGGCCCGAGGAGCTGGTTGGGCCGACTAGTTACCAATTGATTACAGTGGGATTAACTCAATTGTTCGATCGAAGGGATAGTCCGACTAATCCGCACAGAGGTTGGATCCTGGAAGCCTCGGCTTCCTTCTCGCAAACGCCTAGCGGTTCTTCAAGTTTCGTCCGGCTGACTGGCCGCTATTCCCTGTTCATTCCATTCGGAAAGACGCTGTTGGCTTTAGGCGCACGCATTGGCTACATCAACGCCGTTAAAGGCCAGAACAGCGTGCCGATCGATGAACGATTCTTCAATGGCGGTCCGACGACGGTGCGCAGTTTTTATGAACGGAAACTTGGACCGAAAGATCCGCGCAACAATCCGTTGGGAGGCCTTGCGCGATCGGTCTTTAATGTCGAGTACAATGTTCCGATTTTTGGAGACCTCTTGGGTGCGGCGTTCGTCGATTGGGGTGGATTAGGTAATGCCCCGTTTGATGATATGCGATTAGGGATCGGCGGCGGTATTCGGTACAATCTCCCAATCGGTCCGCTCCGTGTCGACTACGCGATCAACCCATCGCCTAAGAAATTCGAGAGCGACGGAGTCTGGAGCGTGAGCTTCGGCTTTGCGTTCTAGGGAAATCGCTTCGCGATTTTCCGTTATCGGTTTTCGGTATCCAGTTTTCGGTTTTCAGTCGGACCTCACAAATCAAGGGTCCCTCGTAGCCGCCTCGCCAGATCGCCGTTCTCGCCAGATCGGCTGCATAGCCGCCCGATTCTCCTCGCAACAGAACTTCTACACACAGGGTTTTTTTACACCACTGGCGTCCAGGGTTCGGGGAGCCATTCGAAGCCGGATCCGAATGTGCGGATGTGGCCGACTGCCGGGAAGGGCATGTGATAGCCGAAAACCCGCGTCCTGTCTTGGGCGGCCTGGGTGAAGATTTTCTTGCGCGTTTGACTCGCGATCATCGGGTTGGTGTCAGGAGCGGCTCTCCAGAATGGTCTCTGAAATGGAACAACATGATGGTGTCCGAGATCCACCATGTGCAACAAGCGGTCGGAACCGGACCGGATATCGACGATACAATGCCCCGGTGTATGACCCGGCGCCGAGATCGCTTTGAAGCCGGGCGTGAACTCTGCGCCATCGTCGATCAGCGTGAACTTATCTTTTAACACTGCGAATCGCTCTTGTGCGAAAGAAATCAAGAACACTTTTTGCCCGTCTGGAACGAGCTGAGCTGAGAGGTCAGGTTCACCTGTCCAAAAGGCGAACTCGCTTTTCAGTACAAAGTGTTTCGCATTTGGATAGGTTGGCTTGTTGTCGATTGTCACCATCCCGCCAATATGATCGGGATGACCATGGCTTAAGAAAACGACACTGATATCCTCGGGGTGGTAGCCAGCCGCTTCGAGGCCGTTTGAGACTTTACCGACATTAGGCGAGACTTTCCCGCCACTTCCTGAATCGATCAGGACCCGTTCGTTACCAGTGTCCACCAGCAACGCGTTATAGGTAAGGAAGCCAGGACCGGAAACGACGTCCCAATCTTTCAATAGCGCGTTAAACTCTTTGGTCGATTCTTTAGGCGCGTAAAAAGCCTGCTGCGAATCGAGTTTCCTGAATCCATCGTTTAAACAAATGGCTGAGAACTCGCCAATCTTGAATCGGTAGATTAAAGGTATGTCTTGCGCTTCGCTTGCTGCGGCAGCGGCAGTACCGGGTTTGACAATCAACGCGGCACCGCCCAATCCCATCAATGATAAGAGCTCTCGTCGAGAGAGTATGGATCGATTCTTCATAGGGAAAAGAGGTTATCCGGTTTTCGCGGAGTGTTGTAGAAAACGATAGCGACTCCCAGGGCGTGCGCCACCGAAAGCCGCATCAACACCTAGTCTCTAAACAGGCGGAGCAATGGTTCACCCAATGGTTTGCGAAGCGGACTCCTAACCAAAACGCCCGGAGATGTAATCTTCGGTCTGTTTCTGGCTCGGGTTACTAAAGATCTTATCTGTGCGATCGAACTCGATGAGCTTGCCGAGATAGAAAAACGCCGTCATGTCCGAGCACCGAGTCGCCTGCTGCATGTTATGGGTAACAATGACGATCGTAAATTGATCGGCCAGCTCGGCAATCAGCTCCTCTACTTTCGCGGTCGCGATCGGATCGAGAGCGGAACATGGTTCGTCCATTAAAATAATCTCAGGCTTTACGGCTATTGCGCGGGCGATACAGAGCCGCTGCTGTTGGCCCCCGGAGAGTCCGAGAGCGCTCTCATGCAATCGATCTTTTACCTCGTCCCACAGCGCGGCACCTTTTAGCGAGTCCTCAACCCGTTGATCGATTCCCGATCGGTCGCGCATTCCGCCAATTCGAAGGCCATAGGCAATATTTTCGTAAACCGATTTTGGAAAAGGGTTCGACTTCTGAAACACCATCCCAACCCGGCGGCGCAGCTCGATAACATCTACCTCCGGAGCGTTGATGTTTACGCCCTCAATCCGGATTTCGCCCGCGGTAATACGTGCGCGATCGATCAGATCATTCATCCGGTTAAAGCACCGGAGAAGTGTCGATTTTCCGCATCCGGAAGGTCCGATGAAAGCGGTCACCTTCTTCTCTGAGATTTTCAGATTGATACCATGCAATGCTTTGGAGCCACCGTAAGAAAAATCGACTCCGCCCACATCCACGATCGTCTTGCTTGTTGCAGGAGCTTCTTTCGCAGCGGCCTCAGGAGCTTTTGCTGCTGTCTGCGTATGAGCGGCTTTCGTCTCGGCTGATATTACGGGGTCCATACGAAGTTTAGTCTGTTCCACGGGTGCGGTCGCTTTTCGGGCTCCCTGCAGCCTTCCATTTTGTAGGGCGAAGAGCAAGCGTTCGTTCGATCGAGTGCGCCCAATTGAGCAGCCGATTGTGACGATTCGGTGGCAGCAGCGTAACAAACTTCGGGTGGCGTTCAACAAGCGTCAGGGAAGCTGTGCGCGTCGCAGATCGCGACAAAAAAAGACCCGGCGCCTTTCAGCGCCGGAGTCTCATCAAGATACGTCCAGCAAATCTGCTAGAACTTCATCACGAGGTTAACCTGAATAACCTGGTCGTGGCGATCCCGGGCAATCGGCCACTGCTGAGAAGATGGGAAAAGTTTG